>CAZEIU010000017.1:0-3001 GCA_964512085.1 uncultured Candidatus Saccharibacteria bacterium | reverse complement strand
TAGTTGCAGCATCTTTGGCCAATTTAAAGTTTCACAACCAGGGAGCTAGCACTAATACTGTAGTACAAGCTCTTTTACAGGGTGCAGATAAACTAGCGCAAATGAATGGACAATCTCAAACATCCACCTATGGTTTCGGTAGAACCAACATTAATAGATCACTAATGCTAGTTGCTGCGCCAACAGGTGATTGGCCTACAATTATTAACTACATCTGTTCTTCTGGCTCTACGCCAACGAATGCGAACTCTATATATTTTCAAAAGACTGACGGCAAAGACTACGCCAATCTACTTGTTTATTCGCCAACCAGCACAAACTGCGTTGAATCTCATGTCTGGAATACAGGCATGCAAACTTGGCGAGAGCACATAGCCACCAATCAATCAGTAGTTCAGTATCCGAACTTACAAACTAGCTTTGGTGACCTGGAAGGTAGTGGCAGTGATTATCCGGTACTGTTTGGGGTCTCTAATACATCAACAAACAAGATAGAGGCGCATGTGTGGAACAAAAATATGAGGTCATATTTAGTACATGCCGCCTCTAATCAAGCGGCCATAGACCCAGCTGACTGCAAGATAATAATTGCCGACCTAGACGGTGACCAAAGAGAAGACCCGATACTTGTATGTCTTCGCAATACATCTACTGGAAGAATTGAATACCACATTTGGAACCCAGGCATGCAAACTTGGCGTAATCATGTAGCTACAAACATGCCGGTAGTAGACCCTGCTATAGCCACGGTTGTGGCGGGCGATATTGACGGCAATGGAGCAGATGAGCTCATATTAGCCGCATATAGCAGTACAGGTAGCAACAAGGTTGAGTTTCATGTTTGGAACTCTGGACAGCAGTCGTGGTGGTATCACATTGTTACCAATCTCGACCCCGTAGACTCCACTAAAGGCAAAATAGAGTTCGCTGACACTGACGGTAATAAAGTGGACGATCCGGTCTTTATTAAATTTGCCGATACAGGAAGTGGCAAAATAGAGTTTCATACTTGGAACCCTGGCTACTACTCTTGGCGTAGCAATATTGCAAGTAATCAACCAACATTGTAGTCACAAAAACATTGAGCGGTATGTTATAATAATTGCAGTGGAGCTCTATTGAAAAGAAAAAAGCGAACCCGAATTATTTTAATTAGTATTTTACTGGTAGTCCTCATCGCTGGGGGCGTTTTTTTAGTAGTAAAAAAAATACGAGCCCCTAAACCACCCGACCAAGTACAAGATAAGAATAGTAATACATATAAGCAGAACGAAACATTGTTTAACAGCTCTAACGACCCACAAAACAATAATGCGCAGAGTAATAGTGGATCAAATATTCCTGTAAACAAACCTATTCTGTATAAGAGTGCAAGCACTGCTCCAGCAAATGTTCCTGTAGACTTTACTTGTGTTGGTAACGAGGGCTTGGATTGTCAAGTAACTTTAACAAATTCAGCTAACGGCCAAGTAATTAGTCTAGATAAGAAGAAGATCACCAAAGATAGAGTGGGCCAAACAACTGCTTATTGGGTTTGGCAAACTGTGGTCGGTAAATGGCAAATAATAGCAACAGTGTCGAATGGTAGTTCTCAAGCAAGCTCAGACGCTCAAACAATGGAGGTTAAGTAGTGAATACTAATAATTTAATAAATAAACTTATATTTATCTCTATAGCACTATTAGTAGGAGGGTTATTTTTATTTTCTTTAGCCCCAAAAGCATCTGCAGCTACAAATGAGCGAATGATGGACGATGCAATATTTGATGATTCACAATCTATGCAAGCTGGAGATATTCAAAACTTTCTAAATGTTTTTCCGAATAGTTGTCTAAAAAACTATACCGACGAGTTTCCATATGATTACTTCAACTACAGCGGTAGTGCCAGTGCAGCATGGATAATTCGTAGAACGGCAGATTTGTGGGGGGTGAGTCCTAAACTCCTTCTTGCAAAAGTTGAGCAGGAATCAAACCTGGTCTCTGGTTCGGGGGGCTGTGCCCAGTGGCGATACATTAGTGCTATGGGGTTTGATTGCCCAGACCATTTAAGTCAAAACCCTCGAACAACTACCTATAGAGGACAGACAGTCCAGACCTGTGTAGCTCAAGATTCAGAAATGGGATTCTCTCGCCAACTTACTAAAGGAGCATGGTGGCTTAAATTTGGTAGGGAACGAGCTTACGGGAATATGAATTGGATGGTACCTGATGACTCAAGTCTAATATATTATGGCCCATATGTATCACCTGGTAATTATAAGCGTTGTGCAACGTGTGAGACAATATATTCCGATGGTACTTTTCAAGGAGTAGATGTGCAAACTGGCGCCACTGCATCTTTTTATAACTACACACCCTATATTAATCAGGGTTTGGATGAGATATATGAGGGTTGGTTCGGTTCAACTATTACTGGCAGATGTATAGCAAACACTCAACCAGCTCTCTCTACAAATCAACTATTCCATAAATATAATCGAGGTATAGACTCGGCAGATTTTGTTATTTACTCTGGTACTGGATCTGACTGTATAGAGTCTCATATTTGGAACAACGGTATGCAGTCATGGCAAACACACATTGCAAGCAATCAGCCAGTAGTAAGTTACCCTAGTTTGCAGGTATTATTTGGTGACCTTGACGGTAGTGGCTATGACTATCCATTATTGTTTGGTGTACAAGGCACAAGTACCGGCAAAGTAGAGTCGCATGTTTGGAATAGAGATATGCGTTCGTGGTTGGCACATACTGCATCGAATCAAGCGGTAATTGATCCGGCAGACTGCAAGATTGTACTAGCCGACCTAGATGGTAATCAAAAAGAAGACCCAACCCTTGTTTGTTTGCGCAATACCTCGACTGGCAAAATAGAACTACACACATGGAACCCAGGTATGCAAACTTGGCGTGACCATATTGTTACAAATATGCCAGTAGTAGACCCTGCTGTCATGACGGTGGTACCTGGAGATATAGATGGTAACGGTGCTGACGAGCTT
>CAZEIU010000016.1:0-17346 GCA_964512085.1 uncultured Candidatus Saccharibacteria bacterium | reverse complement strand
AACTAGCGGGGAAGGTAGCGGTGAAGTAAATTATACTATGACATTTAAGGTAGATCCTACTATATTTAAACAAAGTCAAAATTAACATAAAGCATATGGATAGTATCAAAAAAACACCAGCCCCAAAAATAACTGTTCCGAAAACCGATAAGAGCCAAGCGGACAACAAAGAATTGCAAAAGTATATGCTTATTAGCGGAATAATTATCGCTAGCATAGTAATTGTTGGTGGCGTTTTAATTTATTGGCTTGCATCAAAATATACCTATCAATCAAACCTCAATAAAGCTCAAGATCAATTAATCAATTCATTAACCCAAAAACAAAAAGATTTGCAGGCTCTCAAGCCAAACTTGGCAGCAATAACAGCAGTAGGCGCCAATGGCATATCAGATGCCGAGCTAATATTACGAGCGGTGCCAACTACTCAAAACTTTGAAGGCCTTATTGCTATTTTAGAGAGAATGGGTGCCGAGAGTGGTGTAAAAGTTACCAATATATCGCAATCTAACAGTACAGGAGCAATTAGTAGCTCGGCAAACTCGGTAACAAATACCAATGCGCAAGGCAGTGGAAGTCAGGCAACTCCATTTGTATTTACTGTAAATGTAGAAGGTAGTTACCCAAGCATTATAGAATTTCTTAAAAAAACCGAAAAATCAGCACGAGTGATCAATTTTAACAATATGAGCATTAATGGTAATACTGGTAATATTACGGCCAATCTTACAATGACAACTTTTTACAAACCACCTGCTAATATTAATAGTACTTATGTACCCCTAAAATAAGCTTATGAAAAGAAAAGATTTAATCACCATCATAATATCAGTAGTAGTGTTTGTTGTAGTAATCGGCATTGGTTATCGCTATTTGGTGCCAGCGCCAAAAGACTCGGGTATCAAAGTAGAAGTGCCACATCCGGTTAATCCTACCTTTAATCAAGATCAGCTCAACACCCTCAAAAACGATGTAAAAGATTACAGTCAAGATTTGACGCCCAAAGATAATGGTGGCAATAAGCCAGTAATACAGTAGGGGGCGTAAATGCTAACACAACAAATACAAAGTACCATCGAACAAATGATTGGGCAAAACAATTTAGTTAGTGCTCAAGATTTAGCTACAGCAAAATCTGAAGCTATGAGTAGTAAGAAACCGCTTGGCCAAGTGTTGGTAGAAAAAAAATTAATTACCGAAGAAGATCTAACAAAGCTGGTAGCGCTAGCTAGCCACATACCATATATTGATCTATCTACTCTCAATATAGAGCAGCAGACGCTCAACCTTATACCAAAAGAAGATGCTCAAGAGAATATGGCCGTAGCCTTTAGTCTCAAAAATGGTCGATTAAGTGTAGCCATGGTAGATCCTGAGAACCTTCAGGCTATAGATTACTTAGCTAGAAAATCTGGCTATCCAATTGATGCTTATATGGCCTCAGACGCTCAAATTACTAAGGTATTGCAAGACTATCAACCGGCGATAGATAGTGATGTAGTAAGCGCAATTGATAGTTCACAACAAGAGGCTGTCAATGACCAACCCAATATGGATGTTTTTGGCAAGGGTGACTCTAAAAAACTAGAGACAATTGTACAAGACGCCCCGATTACTCGGGCGCTCAACTCTATTATTGAATACGCAATTAACTCTAGAGCTTCGGATATTCATATAGAACCACGCGAAAGTGATATAAAAGTAAGATTTAGGATAGACGGTATATTACAAGAAATTATGACCTTACCCAAGTCTATTGAGCCTGCACTGGTTTCGCGTATTAAAATACTCTCTAAGCTCAAGATAGATGAGCACCGTATGCCACAAGATGGCCAGGCACAATATCGTATGGGCAACAAAGAGGTAGACTTAAGAATTGCTATAGCGCCTATTAGTTATGGCGAGCAGGTAGTTATTCGCTTGCTCGATAAGTCAGATTCTCTATATAAATTAGCCAGCCTAGGCTTACGAGGTAGGAGTTATGAGATTATCAAAAAAGGTATATCTAAGCCCAATGGTATGATTCTATCTACTGGTCCAACTGGGTCGGGTAAATCTACTACCCTGTACGCTATTATTCAAGAGATAATTACTCCCAAGATAAACATTATTACCCTAGAAGATCCTGTAGAGTACAAGATAAACGGAGTTAATCAAATACAGGTTAATCCAGAAGTGGGGCTTACTTTTACGAGTGGCTTGCGATCAATCTTGCGACAAGACCCTAATGTAATAATGGTAGGGGAGATACGGGATCATGAAACAGCAGACTTAGCTGTACAGTCGGCTCTTACAGGTCACTTGGTACTTTCTACACTTCACACCAATAGCGCAGCCGGCGTATTACCTAGAATGCTTGATATGAAGATAGAGCCTTATCTTATTGCTAGCACTATTAATACTTGTATTGGCCAAAGACTAGTAAGAAAGATTTGTGAAGACTGTAAGGGTACATATGAGGCAAGCGAGGCAGCCGTGCGAATGATAAATAAAATAGTTGGTAATATCTTGCCCAAAAATCAAGAAGAAGTAAAAACTTTGGCCCAAAAACTAGGTTATGACAATTTGCCAATTTACTCTGAAAAAGCTTATACTTTATATAAGGGGAAGGGTTGCGAAAAATGCCAAGATGGCTATAAAGGCCGTACAGGTCTTTATGAAGTTTTTGAGATGAACCCACAAATAGAATCATTACTTCTTAAGCACGCCACTACTAGCGCTATTGCTAGCCAAGCTCAAGCCGATGGCATGATTACAATGCAGCAAGACGGCATATTAAAAGTACTAACTAGCACTACTACATTGCAAGAAGTAGCGCGGGTAGCCACAGATTAAAAAATTATGAATCCAAATATTCCAACCATAGAAAAATATCTAGAAGAAGTCATTAGAACCAACTCGTCTGATTTGCATTTGCAAGTTGGGGTACCGCCAATGCTTAGGGTAGACGGCAAACTAGCAAAGGTGTCTGAGGCACCTATTTTGAGCGAACAAGATGTCGAAGAAATGGTTTATAGCATTATAGATGAGCAACAAAAAGAAATTCTTACTAAGAACCGAGAGTTAGACTTTTCATTTGCATTTGGTGATTTGGCTCGGTTTAGAGTAAATGCCTTTCACGAAAAAGGCAACTTAGCGGCGGCGTTGCGACTTATACCTACCAAAATAAGATCAATAGAAGAGCTAGGCTTGCCAAGTGTGGTAAACGAGTTTTGTAAGCTACCGCGCGGGCTGGTACTTTCTACTGGCCCTACCGGCTCTGGTAAATCTACCACTCAAGCTGCAATGATTGATCAAATCAATACCAATAACAATATGCATATTATTACCATCGAAGACCCGATAGAATATCAGCATCACAATAAGAACTCAATTATTGTTCAAAGAGAAGTTCATTTTGATACCCTTAGTTTTGCCAGAGCGCTGCGCAGTAGTTTGCGTGAAGACCCCGATGTAGTACTCATTGGAGAAATGCGAGATCTTGAGACAATTTCAACCGCTATTACCGTAGCTGAGACAGGCCATTTGGTACTAGCTACCTTGCACACCAATGGCGCCGCCCAGTCTATCGATAGAATGATTGATGTTTTTCCGGCCCATCAACAACAGCAAATAAGAATACAGCTGGCTGGAGTATTGCAAGGGATTATTAGTCAACGACTAATACCTATGGTAGGGGGCGGAAGAATCGCTGCAGCCGAGATACTGGTTGCTAACAGCGCAGTGCGAAACCTCATACGTGAGGGCAAAACCCACCAAATAGAAGCTGTTATTCAAACCAGCGCCGATGTAGGTATGCAATCGATGGACAAAGTTTTGGTAGATCACGTACATGCAGGCAAAATTAGCTACGAAGAAGCTCGCGGATTTGCTGTAGACCCCGAAGAATTTGAACGACTCATGAGAAAGTAGGTAGTTAATAATGATTGAATTTAACTACACTGCCAAAGATAGGGCCGACAACAGCAAGATAACCGGTAAAATTTCGGCCGACAACCAAATGGCTGCAGCAGAGATATTAAAGTCGAAAAATCTTTTTCCTATCAAGATTACACCAGTAAGTTCGGGCAATAGCCTTACTAGTTTGTCTTTATTTAATAAAGTCAGCCCCAAAAAACGAGTTATTTTTACACGTCAATTGGCAACACTTGTAAAAGCCGGCTTGCCAATTACTCAGGCGCTATCTACAGCTATAGAGCAAGTGACCGACAAGAACTTTAAATCTAAGCTCGATAAAATTTACTCTTCGGTAGAAGGCGGGCAATCATTGGCTGAGTCTTTTGCTCAATACCCAGAGATATTTAACCCTGTATTTATAAGTCTATTACACGCCGGTGAAGAGTCTGGCACTTTAGACGAAGCTCTTACTCGTTTGGCCGATCAGCAGGAGAGCGATGCCCAAATTATTAGCAAAGTACGGGGCGCACTTATATATCCACTTTTGGTGCTGGCTACAATTATAGCCGTGTTGTTTTATATGCTCGCTACAATAATGCCACAAATAGAGAACTTATATATTGAGCTTAAAAAGCCATTGCCTTTTTTGTCTCAACTTACTCTAACATTCTCAAAAACAGCCACCAGATTTTGGCCACTTACTATTTTATTAATTTTGGCAATTATATTTGGCAGTAGGGCATACTTTAAAACCTCTAGTGGTAAGAAGTTGCTAGACAGAACCAAACTTAAATTGCCAGTTTTTGGCACTTTGTTTAAAAAGCTATATATGGCTCGGTTTAGTAGAACTCTGGGTAGCTTAGTAAACTCTGGCGTACCGCTCTTAGAGGCCTTAAGCATTAGTGCCGAGGCAGTAAACAACACAATACTCTCAGATATTATTATTAATGCCTCAGAAGAAGTTAAAAGTGGCAAATCTCTCTCTGGAGCTTTGAGCAAAAACGATTATTTTCTCAAGCTAGTACCGCAAATGATAAAGGTTGGTGAAGATTCTGGTACTTTGGGCGAAATGCTCAATAAAGTAGCTAGCTTTTACGAGCAAGAGGTAGAGCAAGCTGTCAAAAACCTTAGTACCATAATTGAGCCTGTTCTGATGATTCTGCTTGGCGGAATGGTGTTCTTTATAATTATTGCCATACTGTACCCAATATATAGCTTGGTAGGTGGGGGTATTAATATAAACCCAGCTACAACTACCCAAACAAGGTAGTTGACATCATTGCGCTTATGCTTCAGAATTGTAAATAATAGATAAAATAAAACCCCCGACTTATATCGGAATTTGAAAGGAAAATTTCGTAAATGAATCTCAAAAAATCAACCAAAGGCTTTACTCTTATAGAAATAGTAATTGTACTAGCTATAGCTGCGCTTATAATGGTAATTGTTTTCTTAGCAGTTGCAGGTGCTCAGAGATCTCAACGAGATACTGCCCTTAGAAACGCCGCCGCAAGAACACTTGCTGCCGCAGAAGCTTATGCTTCTAATAATTCTGGGAATTACCCTGCTAATGTTGCTGCATTCAGTACTTACACAGTTGGTATTTCACCAGCACCACAGGATGGCCCTCCGGGCGCCATACCTAATACTCCTAATGTATTGTATTATTGGAGAAATGTTGATTGTTCAACTCAAAGTGGTACAACTGATCCTAGAAAAGTTACTGTCGGTTACTGGAGTGAAGTGGCTGGATCAGCCCAGTGTGTTGGTAATTAGTTAATAAAAAAGCTCTCATTATTGTGGGAGTTTTTTGATTGCTTAAATAATCTAAATCATTAATAATAATGGTTATGATATATATTTATTTGTTAGTAGTTTTTATATTGGGCCTTATTGTAGGTAGTTTTATTAACGCGTGGGTTTGGCGAGTCAGGCATAATAAAAGCATAGTTATAGGCCGCTCGCAGTGCCCTAAGTGCAATCATCGGCTAGCCGCCAAAGATTTAGTGCCATTGGTTAGTTTTGCGTGGCTAAAGGGTAAGTGCAGATATTGCAAGCAAAAAATATCTTGGCAGTATCCAATTGTAGAACTAGCTAACGGATTATTATTTGTAGCAATTGTTTATTATTTTCAACCAAATAGCCTCATAAGCACTATTACGACTATCTTGTGGTGTTTGGCAACGGTATTTTTAATATCGGCTTTTGTATATGATCTCAAATACATGCAGTTACCCGACAGATTTATGTTGCCCGCTATTGGTATTGGTGTAATATTATTATTTGTAAATGCCATTACTTATGGTTTGAGCACTGTAGTTGCTCAAATAATTGCAACAGCTGTATTTGCTGGCTTTTATTTGGCGCTTTGGTTGTTCTCTAAAGGCAGATTATTGGGCGGTGGGGATATCCGTATAGCAGTAGTAATGGGCTTAATGCTAACTGTACCGCAACTTCTTGTGGCCCTATTTGTAGCTTATTTGGTGGGTGCAATTGCAGGTGTAGTGTTAATCGCTACCAAAAATAAAAAACGCACCAGCAAAGTTGCTCTAGCACCGTTTTTGATAGGAGGTTTGTATTTTGGGCTTTTCTTTGGCAGTCAAATAGCTACATGGTATTTGAGCTTTTTTAAGCTATAAGCACAAGTGTTATAATAATGAGATGCAAATACTAAAAGACAAGCGTGGGTTTTCACTGCTAGAGGTAACACTGGTGTTGGCTATTTCGGCGGGTATGCTGGCAATGGTGGTGGGAGTTTATTCTATTCGACGAAATTTTGTCGACGATGATGCAGCCAAACAGATAGAGTCGAGCATACAAGCTGTTCGCAACGAGGCTCAAAAAGGGCTAGGGCCAAACGACACCTCTAAGATCAATCCGGGCGAAACATTTTTTGGTGAAGCAATCGGCTTTACTAATGATAATTGCTCTACCGGCGATTCTTCTAAGTCGTGTCTATACATATTCAAAGTCGTTTTGCCGCCACCCACTATAGTTGGTGGTAGAACAGTGCAGTCATCGCCTCGTCCTTACGATAGTTATCCAGTATATATACCTCAAAGCTTTGCCTTTAATCTTATAAATAGCGGTGATTGTAGTCAGTTTTTGACTTGTTACAAAGAGCCAGGCGCAAGTTCGTATTCTTCACTTGATAAATCGCCAATATCGAGCCTAGATAACGGAACGCCAATAGGTGTAGTAGTAAAAAACGGTCTTGGTGATGGGTTGGGCAATGGTCTTAGTGGTATGTATGTATTCAAAGGAGGAGCATCCACAGAAGCCTTCAATCCAGAAAGCTATAAAAATTCTAGCCGCCAAGGTACGCTAAGGCTGGCCGTTGCCCAAATACTAGATAGAACCAAATTACTCGATCAAAGCACTTGGGAAAACGCCGAGCGAAAATACTATATCTACATCGATCTTTCGGGCAACAACCAAACAAGAGTAGAAAGATATACGCCATGAAGAACTTAAACAGTCGTTACCCCGTAGGCGATACGCTCATAGAAGTAATTTTTGCATTTGCAATACTCGGCACTATTGTAGGCTTTGCCTTTACCGGTGCTATTGCAGCCCGCAAATCTTCGGTATCAGCACAACAAAGAACTCAAGCCTTGCTTATTGCACAGTACCAATCGCAGGCTCTTAAGACCTATAGAAACAGCTTACCATGGGACGCAAGCGGAGGCTTCCCAAACTTTATGGGTGATAATGGCTCAGTATCTGGAGGTGCAAAAATAAATGAAATATCTAAATACTGCATGAAACCAAATTCTTCAACAAATATCATATGGGAGCTTATTAGCCTTACTAATGTTTCTAACTGTAACGATCTAGCGCCATACCTACTGAGCTCATCTAACGGTTTAGATTATATAGTGCAAATAAAATTCGAAAAACCAGATAATCCTAGTTCGTCTTGCAAGACAAGCGATATACAGACCTGTGATAGCGTCAAAGCCAATATTATTGTTCAATGGAAAGACAGAAATGATAATTTAGAATCTGTTAAAAACATCGTAATATTAACCAAAACACTATGAACAAAAATACATCTCACCAAAAACATGCCGATGGCTTTACTCTCATAGAGCTGATTTTTGCCACAGTCATTATTAGTATGATGTTTACTATAATAATTAGTACTTTTATAGGAGTACTGAGATTTTACACATGGTCTGGCATTACCAGAAAAAATCAAGAATCAACGCGCCAACTGGTAGATTTAACCACCCGACTTATCAATGCTAATCAAATAGGGTATATAGATCCTTCGGGCTCGAGTATATGTTTGGTACCTACAAATCCATCGAGCGATAGTCTACCATTTACTATTTCTCTACAAGGTAACAGTGTTGTTTATCAAAAATATAGAATTCCTGTAGGTACGATAAATAATATCAATGATTATTGTCCACCTTCTAACACGTCAGCTGAGCCTCAAATTGCCATATCAGATCCGGCAATGAAAATTAGCTTATTGAAATTCGATTTGGTAATGGGCTCAAACCTTTCATTTGCCAAAAAATCAGTAATAATGAACATTACTTCGATCAATGGGCTCTCCTCAAGTTGTCAGCCTGCCGATAACTTTTGTGATCAAACCGAATATAAAACTGCCATAGAGTCGCAGTAATCTGTCTCAACCATTTGTACCACAAGCAGTTTAGCAGTAAAATATATATAATTATGAAATCCAAATTATTAAGGCAATTAGGCGATAAATCTGGTGCAACATCACTATTATTGGTAGTTGGAATCTCGTTGGTTTTTGTGACAATTATTACGGGTCTAACAACACTATCTATTCGTGAGTCTCAACAGGCAGTAAGTAACGATTTGTCTAATAGAGCACTTGTAGCGGCCGAATCGGCAGTGAAAAAAACTGTGCAAGAACTAGAAAAAAATCCATTAGCATCCTTACCGACCAATTGTGGTAATACAATAGCACCTGAATATCCGGTTAGTTATAGTGTAGATGAGAGTAGTGAGAACCAAACCCAAATTGTGTGTCGAACAGTTCAGACTGGAGGTACATCGCAACTTCAGCACATAGATAAAGACAAAAGCGCACTTATATACCCAAAAGGAGACAATAATGCCAACCTACTCACAATTAAATGGGGGCTAAAAGATGATTTGGCTATACCTGCGGTGCCTGAGTCGTGCCAAACCATAGACCTTGGCGGAAGAAAAATTCCCGTTCCAGGAAGATGCCAAGAAGCTCAAGCTCCAGTCAATGCAGAGCCTTTGCCAAATGATTACATACCTTATGCAGAGCCTAGTACCAATAATCCGGCTTTAGTAGAAGTGACCGCTTTTTCTTACCCAAACGGTGGATCGTCTGGCGCCGACAATAAATTAGATGTCAAAACAATATTAATTACTCCTCTTGGTACCCCAAGAGATATGACTGGTAATTTAGCTGCTGCTGTTAATGACTCATCAAAATGTAATGATTCGGTAGATAGCGAATATTTATGCATTGCAAATATTAATTTAAATGTACTTGTGCCGAGCTCAAATAAACTGCTGGCGATTCAATTTAAGCCAAGATTTAAAGAGACCGGTATACAAACACAGCTATTTAACTCTACAGACTTAAACACGCCTTTGCAGGCCGGCCAATCTGTCGCTACTATTGATGTAACGGCCAAAGTAGGTGATTATTACAGAAGAGTGCAGGTTGATAAACCACTTAGTGTTAATCAGCTGAGCAATAGTTATTTTACTGACGTGCTGTATTCAAACAAGACTATTTGTAAATCTCTTACAATTGCAGAAAATGGCGATCTAGCACGTTCAAACTTTTGTACTTTTACAATAGGGGGAAATTAAAAGTTACCCGAGTGAAAATCTTTGTGAGTTTTTCTGAGCTGGGGGTCGGTAACGTGGGTATAAACTTGGGTTGTAGCAATATTGCTATGTCCTAGCAAACTTTGCACACTACGCAAATCTGCGCCGTTAGTTAGTAAATCTGTAGCAAAGCTGTGCCTAAGGGTGTGGGGAGTAACGTGCTTGGCTATGCCGGCTTCTTTGGCATAGCGTGCAACAATGCGTTGAATAGAGCGCACCGTAAGTCGAGTGTATTCGCCCTTATTAAAATCATCTTGTGTGCCTCTGTAGTGCACAAATAGTGGCGCAAAATCATCGTTGCGAGCCTCTAGGTATTTAGCTAGTACATAAGCAGCCGACTCACTTACATATACCGGTCTATCTTTTTGCCCTTTGCCCCGCACCGAAAACTCACCAGTCTTAAAATTGAGATCTTTTACGTTTAGAGCCGCTAGCTCAGATACCCTCAAGCCGGTAGAGAAGAGTAGCTCTAATATGGCTCTATCGCGCAAACCAATAATATTATCTGTCTTAATTACTTCAAACAATCTTTTTACTTCATCTTCGGTCAAAAAACTTACTTGTGGTCGCTTGCTAGTTGCCAGCTCAATCTTTTCGGGAGCGAGCGAATCTATATCGCGTCTGGCCAGGTACTTAAGAAAACTACGCATAGCAATAAGATGATAATTTTGGGTAGCTCGGCCAATAGTACGGCCATCCTCAGCTTTATATCTGTTGAGCCATTGTCGCCATTTGCTTATCTTGTTTATATCGATTTTACTTACTTTAATATCGTCGGTAAATTCAATAAATCGGTTTAAGTACAAACTATAGTTCTCAATCGTCTTAAGGCTTCGGCCTTTCTCAACTTCTAAATATTCCAAAAAATCACTCATGTATTCGCTAAACATATCTTAAGCTTAACAAATATGTCGCACAATGCGCAAATATATTGTGTTTTCTATAATTATTGTATTATCAGGTATAAATTGCTACAATGTAGCTCAATGATTAAGCTTAAGAAAAAATATGATGTAGTAGTGGTTGGTGCTGGTCACGCAGGCTGTGAGGCAGCTATTGCTAGTGCCAAAATAGGCGCCAACACACTACTTATTACCGGCGATCTTACGAAGGTTGCATCTTTACCATGCAATCCTTCGGTAGGTGGGCCGGGCAAGGGTCATTTGGTGCGCGAAATCGATGCATTGGGGGGCGTAATGGCCAAAGTTGTAGACGAAGCAGCCATACAGCTCAAAGAGCTAAATACCGGCAAGGGCCCAGCTGTACGGGCTTATAGAGCACAACTCGACAAAGGTGATTACAACAAGCATATGATTAGACATCTCAAAGCAACTAAAAACCTTTCTATGCTCCAGAACGAAGTAGTTGGAGTTATCGCAAAAGACAATGAAATAATTGGTGTTAAGCTAAAAGATGGTAGCAAAATAAACACCAAGACAGTAGTTATTTGTTCGGGAACTTTTTTGAATGGCGAAATTGTATTAGGGCCTAAGGTAATCAAAAAGGGTGGTAGAATGGACGCTCCGGCTAGCCATGGTTTGTCTGAGTCTATTGAAGCTTTAGGTCTTAAGAAGGGGCGTCTTAAGACAGGTACACCGCCAAGAATTGCTAGAGATAGTATTGATTATTCTAAACTCGAAGTCGCTCCGGGTACTGAAGGTAAAATAAGCTTTAGTCATCCAGATAGAGAAGTTGTGCCACTTCAAAATCAGGCCTTGTGCTGGCTTACCTATACCAATGAAGAAACTCATAAACTTATTTTAGAAAATTATCACTTATCGGGTAATACCTCTGGTCTAATTACCGAAACCGGCCCACGTAGTTGCCCAAGTTTAGACCTAAAGGTAAGAAACTTTCCCAATCAAGCGCGCCACCCAATTTTTATTGAACCAGTTGGCAAAGAAAATGGCCCAGATAGCGACAGAATGTATTTGCAAGGCTGTAGTACGGCTTTTGCACCAGATATGCAAGAGAAAATATTTCATAGCATAAAAGGTTTAGAAAATGCTAAGTTTTTGGAGTATGGCTATGCCGTAAGATATGATTATTTCTTACCACACCAGCTCCAGACTAGCCTAGAAGCCAAAAAAGTCAAAGGACTATTCTTGGCAGGTCAAATGAATGGCACAACAGGCTATGAAGAAGCTGCTGCCCAAGGTCTAATAGCTGGTATTAATGCTGCTCGAAGAGCTCAAGGTAAAAAAGCCTTTGTTTTAGACCGAACCGAAGCCTACATTGGTGTATTAATAGAAGACTTGGTTACCAAGACTCATGTAGAGCCGTATAGAATGTTTACTAGTAGAGCAGAGTATAGACTGTTACTGCGAAACGACAATGCCGATATCAGACTTACCCAAAAAGGTTATGATATTGGCTTGCAAACCAAAAGAGCCTTAGAACTTACCAACAAAAAACAGACACTGATAGAAAAAGGCATAGAGGAGCTCAAAAAAACCAAAGCAATGGTTGGCGGTAACACTATCTCGGCATATGAGTGGCTAAAGCGCCCCGAAAATACTCGTGAAGGTTTGAGCGAAGTATTCGGTATTGAGTTAGATCCAAATTACTCCTATAATATCGAAATTATTACAAAGTATTCAGGTTATTTTGCCAGGCAAGCAGCCGAAGCACAGAAGCTAAAAGAAAAACAACACCAAACATTGCCACCAAATATAGACTATCTAAAGATATCTGGCCTACGTAATGAAGCCAAAAAAAGGCTTGCCGAAATCAAACCAAGCACCTTAGCTCAAGCTTCTTTGGTGCAAGGCGTAACTCCGGCCGATCTCAGCTTAGTTTTGGTACACAGCTATGCTTTTGAACGCCAGAATACTTCACGACCATAGCTATTAACTGATAAACTATTATCATTACTATTAATTACAAGGGAATATAATTGGGACTTACAAGTACGCTACTAGATTTTGCACTCAAGCTAATAGATAAAATTGGCTATTTGGGCGTGGCCTTTATATTAATAATTGACAATGCTGGTGTACCCATACCATCTGAGGCGACTTTGGCTTTGGCTGGTAGTTTGGCTAGGGTAGGTAGATTTAACCTATTTTTTATAATCATATTAGGCACTTTAGCTCAAACTTTAGGCACATATATTGCTTACCTAATAGGCATGTATGGCGGTGGTCCATTAGTGAAAAAATACGGTAAATACTTACTTATAAGTGCTCACGATTACGAAAAAGCCGAGAAATGGTTCGATAAAAGAGGGCAAGGTGCTATTTTGCTATCTCGAATTACTCCTGTAATTAGAACTTTTGCTGGCTTTGCAGCTGGAACATTTAAAATGAATCAAATGATTTTCTTAAGAGATAGTTTTATAGGGTCGTTTGTATGGACTACAATTTTTGTACTATTAGGCTATTGGCTAGGAGATAGCTGGAGACACTATTATGGATATCTTCATTATGTTGATTATATAGTGATAAGTGTGGCAATAGTGTTGCTTGCAAGATATATTTACAAAAAGACTAAGAAGAGAAAACTTGATGCATGAGATTACACAGCTACCAAATGGCCTAAAGATAGTTACTCGACCTATGCATGATACCGATAGTGTTACGGTTAATTTTTTTGTAGGCGCGGGCGGTAGATACGAAAACATGGACACTGAGTATGGAGTGTCGCATTTTCTAGAACACCTTCTATTTAAGGGCACTCACAAAAGGCCTTCGAGTAAGATTATATCTGAGGCAGTTGATTCTGTGGGTGGAATGATAAATGCATATACTGCAGAAGATCACACTAGCTATTATATTAAACTGCCAAAAAACTATATTGGGTTGGCTTTTAACATTCTGGCCGATATCATTACCGATCCATTATTTGAACAAGAAGAGATAGACAGAGAACGAGAAGTTATCTTAGAAGAAATGAAAGTGTTTAAGGACGACCCCGGACAATACGTTTATGACTTAGTTGGTGATTTATTGTGGCCAAAAGATAGTTTGCGAACCAATGTAATTGGCAATGAGCACATTATTAGTACAATGAGTAAACAAACTATACAAGATTACTTTCGGCAGTTGTACACTATGGATAACATGGTAATATCGGTGGCAGGTAACGTAGAGCACAAAAAGGTAGTAGAGCTGGCTAGCGAACTGTTGTCGTCAGTACAATCAAAAGCTCAAAGAACATGGCAGCCAATACATGGTGGGCTATCAAATGACAAAATAAACTTACTGCATGAAGAAACCAACCAAACACATCTATTGGTAGTAGGTAGAGCGCCAAAAGTAGACGCTCAAGATGAAGCCGCCATGAAGGTACTAAGTACTATTTTGGGCTCGGGTATGAGCTCTAGATTATTTTTAAACATCAGAGAAGACAAAGGGTTGGCTTATACAATATTTATGGGCTACACCAATTTTGTTGATAGTGGTAAGTTTCAAATATATGCTGGCGTAAATAATGACAAAATAGATGAAGCAATCACTGCAATTAATGAAGAGTTGCAAAAAATACAACATAATCTAGTAGATGACAAAGAATTATTAAAAGCCAAAGAACAAGTAAGGGGTAGGTATATCATGGGCTTAGAGGGTAATTCTTCGGTAGCTGATTATTTGGGCACACAGTTAATATTGACTTCTAAAATTACTACTTTGCCAGAAGTTTTGGCAAAAATTGATGCAGTAACACCACAAGAGATAATGGATGCTGCTCAGACGTATTTGTATAAAGATTTAGTACGACTTGCTATGATAGGCCCATACAACGAAGACGATAAATTAAGATTTAATAAATTAATGGAGTAAAAAATGATAGAAAAAACTTTAGTAATAATAAAACCCGATGCCTTACAAAGAGGATTGACTGGTGAAATATTATCAAGATATGAGAAAGTAGGTCTTAAGGTAGTTGGCGCCAAAATGCTTTCTGTATCGGCTGAATTAGCCAATAAACACTACCCAGTAGATAGAAAAGAATTTATTGATGGAATGGGCAACAAGACTTTGCAAAACTACAAAGATCAAGGCTTAGATCCTGTCAAAGAAATTGGCTCAGACAATCCTAGTGAGATTGGCAAAAAAGTACAAGCTTGGTTGGTAGAATTTATCACCTCGGCACCCGTATTTGCTTTTGTGCTAGAAGGACCTCATGCTATTGAGGTGGTTCGAAAAATTACTGGGTTTACGTTACCTTCTAAGGCTGATCCAGGAACTATAAGAGGTGATTACTCATTCGACTCATCCGCTTATGCCAATACCGGTAATCGACCAATTCGCAATCTTGTGCATGCCTCTGGCGACGTTAAAGAAGCTGAGTTTGAAGTAAATTTATGGTTTAGCAAAGATGAACTCTATGACTACAAAACAATTCATCAGGAGCATATGACTAAATAATACTATGAAAGAAGAAATGGCATTTAGGATAGGTACGGGGGCAATAATTGTAAATAGCAAAGACTGTATTTTGCTTGGATTGCGTGGCCCAAAAGCCCGAGACCAACATTACAAGTGGGAACTTCTTGGTGGACTGTTGCTAGATGGTGAGACCCCAGAAGAAACTATTAAAAGAGAAGTTTTAGAGGAAGCTGGCATTAAAGTTGAGCCAATAGATGTTATTGGCACAAACGTGCGTTATAACGAAGATAAGACTGAATTTTGGGTAGGAATGACATTTAAATGTAAATATATCTCAGGCAAACCTCATGTTACTGAGTTTGACAGAGTAATTGATCATAAGTGGCTAAGTCTTGAAGAGTGCTTAAAAATGGATTTAACGCCAATGACGCGCTATCAATTAGAACAGTACGACCGCTGGCTTAAAAGAAATTCTTAAGCATAATCACCAATTATTGGTTCTATTTTTTCAACTTGCTCTAACAGCTGTTCGTTAGAGTATCTGTTACGTTCTATCTGTTTCCAGCCCGAATCGATGTTTTTCCATGGGCACACACTGCGTACCCAACCCAAGTAATGACTGTTTTTATTACCGCTAGGGTTTGTTTTGGTGTAGTGTAAAACTTGAGTATTATATATTTTTTGCGACTTGTCTTTGTCGGCAGCGATCCATTGCTCGTCATTAAGATACTCTAGCTCGGCCCGCATAGCCCACATAAATTCACCATGTGTTACTACTATCACTCTTTGGTCTGAGCATTCACGATGCAATGTGTCAAAAAAGCTCCTTACTCTTAGCCTTACGTCGGCTATAGACTCGCCACCGGGCGGGCGCCAGTAGAGAGCATCAATTTCTTTACGAAGTGCATTGTGAGGAAATATGTTTTCAAATTCTTTTAGTGGTATAGCATCAATATCACCCCAGTCGCGTTCACGAAGACGCTGCGATATTCGCCAATCACCATCTTTTAAATTCAAAAGCCCTGCAGTTTCTCGGGTTCTTATATAAGGAGAAACATAATATCTATCAAAATCTTCGCCAAGTTCTTTTGTTATCCACTTGCCGGTTGAGGCGGCCTGATCTCTGCCTTCGCTAGTTAAGCGCCACTGGTGCCCGGGGCGTTCTCTAAATTGTGGAGTATAAAAACTCTCATCACCGTACTTAGCTTTTTCTACGGCTAAGTTTCCTTCTGAGTGACCATGTCGAACTAAAATTAAATCGTTGGGCATTGCCATATATGCTAATTATAACAACAAAAAGACAAATAAAAATCTCTCTACACATGTAGAGAGAAAATAAACTTATATTTCAGTAGAATTACGGTTGGCCTTAGCGTTAGTTCTGCTAATACTTCTTCTACTAAATTCTTGCGGTGGACCTCGATGTCCTTTTTTTCGGCGACGCGATTTAAGGGTTGTCCATGGATTATTTACGTAGGGGCTCTGTGAGTTTACGATGATAGATCTAATTGGACGGGGAGGTTGTTGTAGGTACAATCAGCGTCTCCCAACATTGAATGGGGCACTGCTCAAGCCGTCTGGCTTAAAAAAAGATTAACATTACAAAATTATAATTGCAAATTAATACATCATTTTGTCTAAGATATGTTTTTGAACAAAGTTTTTACCACCCTTAGTACATAGATAAATATCGCCTTCTTCGTCTGCAATTAGGTCATGTAGTGTGTATCCTAAAGATATGTATCTTCTTAGGAGCTCAGTAGTAGTGATTCCTAACTTTTGAGCTATTGTATTCAAACGTTCATGCTGCTCATCTGTGATGATTAGGGTGATCTTCTTTTTGGCAGCCACACAATATTTATACTAGTAAATTAATAAAATTTCAATTTTGGTACCCTAGGAGGGATTCGAACCCCCGACGCCCGCCTTAGGACGGCGGCGCTCTATCCAGCTGAGCTACTAGGGCCAGTGTTGGTTATTATAGTTATTAGCTTACCGATAAGCAATTAAAAACTACAGTAGCAAATAATGCTTGTGCTAGTGTACAATTGCAGTATGCAAGAAAACACCAAAAGAGCTCGAGCTAAGTCACGTGCTTTCTCTGGCCAAAACGATGAAGAGCAAACAATACTTGTAGAACACCAACATCCAATTGTAATGCGAAGACAGCTAATTGTAGGGATGCTTATTATTCTAGTTGGCATTTTACCTTGGGCTTGGGCTACCGCAACAGTATCAGACTTTACTTGGGTAGCAAATTGGTTCT
>CAZEIU010000015.1:0-17481 GCA_964512085.1 uncultured Candidatus Saccharibacteria bacterium | reverse complement strand
GCAGATCCTCTTGAGTAAGCACGCTAAAATCTTCTTGGCCACCATGGTTTTGTTTTAAAGCTTGCTTTATGGCTTCTTGAGTTGAACTGATATTCTCCGGAGAGTTTACTTGTGCAATAATCCTAAATATTTGTTTTGAGTTACTTACTTGGTTAGCGGTATTAATCGGCATATATATGGCATCATCAAGATTTGTGCCTAGACTCGCTCCAGCATCAGATTTTTTTATTACTCCAATTATTTTAAACTCTTGGCCTCGAATTAGTATTGTTTTATTAATTGCCTCCTGATCTCCAAAAAGATTCTGTTTTGTTTCAGCGCCAATAACAGCTACCTTGGCAGTAGAATAATTATCCATTCCATTAAAGAAGTTACCGCTACTCAGCTCTAAGTTTCTAATGACTGAATAGCTCGGAGTAGTACCTATAATCAGTGGTGAGCTTGTAGACAATTCCCCAGCTATCACTATCGAAGAAACAATATTGAATGGTGCAGTATTTACAACATTAGAAGTATTTTCGACAGACACAACATCTTGCTCGGTAAGTGTAGAGCTACCAATGCTGCTGGCAAAGTTAAAGCCTCCAGCAGAACTCTTCTGTTGCTGACCATTTTTGGCCGTGCTACTTGAGCCAGCCAACTGACCAGAGGTAATAGTAAGAGTGTTCGTACCAAGACTTGACACTTGATTGGATACTTGAGTTTTTACCCCATCACCTATACCTATCATAACCAATACTGCAAACACGCCTATTACAATACCTAGCATAGTAAGAAACGACCGCATCTTAGCAGATTTAATACTAATAAGTGACATTTTGATGTTTTGCAGAAGCATTATTTCTTACCTCTTGTAGTTGTTAACTTACCATCTTTTACGCTAACAACACGATCAGCGTATTTGCCTATGTCGGGGTTATGAGTCACAATTACTACTGTAACGCCTTGCTTATTCAACTCGGTTAGCAAATCCATTATTTCATCACCTGTCTTTGTATCTAAATTACCGGTTGGCTCGTCGGCCAATATCAAGCTTGGATCATTTACCAAAGCCCTAGCTATTGCTACTCTCTGTATCTGTCCACCGCTAAGTCTATTCGATTTGTTTCTAGCCTTATCTTGCAACCCTACTGTTTTAAGTACTTCAGAGGTTTTTTTGTTCCGCTCTTTTTTAGGCGCATGAGCATATACCATAGGTAATTCAACATTTTGAGCTACGTTAAGTCTCGGTAATAGATTGAAGCTCTGAAAAACAAACCCGATCTTGTCTCTCCTGAGTCGAGCCAGTTCTTTTTGCGATAACCCCGCTACATCTACCCCGTCTAGAAAAAAATCTCCTCTTGTTCCCCTATCGAGTAAACCGATAATATTCATCAGGGTAGACTTGCCAGAACCAGATGGCCCCATAATAGCGATAAATTCTCCGGGTTTTATTGTAAGACTTATGCCCTTAAGAGCAACAAGTTTTCCGGCCTCATCATCATATTCTTTTCTTAGAGAATGAATCTTTATTACTGGTTGTTCACTTTGTTTTTTCATATATAAAGCTTAGTATTTGATCGCTGTTTACTTCACCAGTATAGACTACTGTGTTTTCTGTGCCAACTACTTCTTTTACGGCCTTTAGGTTTGTTGCTACCAATCGATAACCTGATTTGGGGGGTAACGTAAGGCTATAGTTAATTTTATACGGCCACCCATTTATTTGTTTTTGCACAAATGTATTTACAACCAACCTATCTCCAAACACATATCTTGTTGGGACTTCATAGTTAAATCCTGCCACACTTTCATTCAATGGTTCAATGGTACGAATATAGCTAATTATCGATTTATTTTCTGTAGAACTCATCTTATATGAGCTGGCCGCACCTTCTGTCGATTTAACTGTAACGTTCCTGGGCAACACTACACTTACAAAGCCATCGTCTTTGCCTACCAACCAAGTCGACTGATTACTATTGGGGTCTACATAGGGAACTTTAAAATCTGATGTATGTTTAGTGTTAATAACAACATTAACGTTACTCTTTCCATCCTGTTGTATTGCTTGAGTAATACTTACCTCATTCTTCACGAAGGGTGAGTTTTTCTTAGCAGAAAAGTTAGCGTCGGTTAGCATAAAATAGTTTTCATCAAAATTCTTGATTTCACCACTTGCACCGATTTCTTCAATGAGCTTCTGGGTGTCTTGGTCTTCACTATAGATTACCAAATGCTTCTCTTCTATCATTTCATTTATAAGGTCTAAGTAATCCTTTAGATTATTAGCTTTTTCATTTATTAGTTTATTGATTAACTGATTTGCCAAACTGCCAAGAACACCAGATTTTGGATCCTTCTTGGCCTGCTTATCTTTACCCGCCTCTACTTCAAGCTGAACGGTTTCTCGAAAATTATCTTTAGAAATGTTTAAATCATAATCTTTTAAATAAACAGGACCAAGTTTCTCTAGTAACTTCTCTAATAATTCTGGTGATATTTGAACAACGTTATCTACAGATAGGTTGGTATTTAAATGATAAAAATACAACGCTTTTTTAGCATTTGAAGGAAAATCTATATCATTGGAGCTATCTCTTAGGCTGGGGCAAGGGCTCAAAACTTTCAAATACTCTGCTTGCTCATACCTGTCTATATCGCAATTTTTGCTTGAGTCTATAGCATAAACTCCCACCAAAGGCTGCACATCTAGCTTACCTCTATCCCCCTCGATAATACCAACAGTTCCAATGAATCCACCTCCCGTACGAATCTCAGCATTATTAGCTAGTAAAAGCAAAGTTTTCTGCGACTTTTCTTTACCTGTTAAGGCTGAGTATAGCTTTAGGTACTGCTCGGTCTTTTTTTGAGATTCTAAGCTTGATCGCAAATAATTTCCAATTTGAATACTGCCGACATAAAACACCATAAGTAATGCCGATACTAATAGAGCAACACCTAAGTAGCTTCTTTTTTCTTTCTTGTAGCTCATTATTCTTACCTTTTATTGTTTTCAATTATAGCTCTTACTCTATCGAGAAAAACAGCTTCAGAAAACTCCTCTGCTCTGTCTATTATCTCCTGAGCATCAAATTGTAAGCTTTCAAATTTATTAATGGCTTCTGCTAAGCTCTGTACAGATTGTTCATCAAAAAATAATCCAGTTTTGTTATCTAGTACACTTTCGGAAGCTCCGCCTTTACCAAAAGCTATGACTGGCTTACCGGCCGCCATCGCCTCAACTGCTGTAATACCAAAATCTTCATAGGCAGTAAATATAAACGCTTTACAATTTAGATATAGGCCAGTTACCTTTGCGTCATCTGCATCCGATATAAACTGTACTTGTGGACCAGCAGTAGACTTTAAGGATGCCTTTTCAGATCCATCTCCAACAACTATTAACTTTTTATTAAGTTGAGTACAAGCTTTTACTGCTAAATCTACCTTTTTGTAAGGAATAAGTCGGCTTACAACAAGATAGTAATCCCCTTCAATAGCTTTTTTATTTTTGAATCGTTGTGTATCAACAGGCGGATACACTACATGACTATCTCGGTTATAGTATTTTTTTATTCTGTCAGATACGGTTTGAGAATTGGCTACCATGACATCTGGTCGTTGAGCAGCTGCGTAATCCCAATTGCGCATCTTGCCAACAAATAACGGTAGCATTTTTTTAGCAAGAGGGTCTAATAGTCCAAATCCGGGATCTTTAAGATAATCATTATAACCACTCCAATAGTATCGCGTGGGAGTGTGAATATATGCTATGTGTAATGTCTCTGTGTTTGTAATAACCCCTTTAGATTCTGCACTGCTAGAACTTATAACTACATCGTAATCAGAAAAATCAAAACCCTCAAAAGCTAAGGTGCGTAATACGGGATAAAATTGATGCTTTCGTTTTGATAGTGGCCAACGCTGTAAATAAGATGTCTTAATCGTAGCATCCTTAAGCATATTGAGTGATTTTGCATTGTATACACTGGTATAAATTGGCGCATCTGGATAGCCCCTATGTAAAGTCTCCACGACTCTCTCTCCACCCCCTAGATTAGTTAACCAATCATGTACTATTGCAATCTTCAAACTAGTACCCGTTTTTTTTGAATAATACTACACCAACTGTTTTAATAAGTATTGCTATATCAAAACTTAAGCGCCAATTTTCTATATAGTAAATATCTAATTTGACTCGTTGAGAATAATCTACATCATTCCTACCCGACACCTGCCACAAACCTGTCAAACCCGGCCTTATGTGTAAAAATAGCCCTGATTCGTCTCCATAGCGCTCTAGTTCACTTTCCACAATCGGTCGTGGTCCAACAAAACTTAAATCGCCCTTTAGGATATTAAATAGTTGTGGTAGCTCATCAAGGCTAGATTGACGCAAAAATTTACCAATCTTACTCACCCTTGGATCATCTTTAACTTTTTGTATAGACTTAAATTCCTCAATAAGCTTTGGGTCATTAAAAGATTCAAGCACCTCTAGATCGCTTTTACCGCCAAATTCACCCCCAGTACAATACTTCTGCTTCATTGTTCTAAATTTTATTACTTTAATTTTTTTGCCAGACCTAGTTAGTCTTTCGTGACGATAAAATACTCTCCCCGGATCAGTTAGCTTAATCAACAACGCAATTACAAACATCAGAGGCAAAGCTATCACAAAGCTTAGGGCTACCAAAACAATATCAAATAGTCTTTTTATTATCCTACCCCAACCTTCTAAAGGTGTAGCCATAACCTCAATAACTGGTATATTTCTTATACGGCTCATTTGCATTGGTGCATCATACAATTCACTTACTGTAGCTACTATATGAAGCTGAAGTTGATGCTGTCGACAAAAGTTTATCAGTTTAGTGATGTTTATCTTTTGATCATTGCTCTCTAGCAAAAACACATCATCTAATCTATAGTTATCGTGTATTTTTTGAAGCGTTTCGATACTCAAATCAGAGTTATTCGTTGTATTTTTAACTATATTATATATTCTAGAGTCTTCTTCTAAATTCTTTTGAAACTGGATGCGCCTTGCGCCATTACCAATAATCAAAGTGTTATGAGTACCAACACCAAATTTATATAAGTATCTTTGTATGCCATAAACTATAAATCTCTCTACGCTAACCAATATAATCGCAAACACAAATCCGTAAATAGGTATGGCCTTGGATGGGAAAATCGGATTTTGTACAAAAAAATCAATTATTATTAGCGACATCACACCCAGCGCTGATGCCATTATTACCCTAGAAAGCTCTGTAGCTCTCGATCTTGTTGCTTTTAAGTCATACAGCCCAGCAAATGCATAAATAACTAGCCAAATTATAAGAACAGGGAGAATAACATATAAAAAAGCTCTCCCGGTTGTGTTGTAGGCTAATGGTTTACTTTGCTCATGACGCAAGTAATATGCTAAGCCGAAAGACAAAACCAGCATAAGATAGTCGAGCGGAATAAGAATTAATCTAAAAAGCAGTTCACTTCGCTTTTTCATAGCAATATTATACTAAAAATACCCCACTAAGGGGTATTTTCGAGGCAAGTAAACTATAAGCCGAATTTTGTAATCTATTTTTCAATAGATCGGCAGCCATCTATCTTTCGTCAAAAACGAACGTTTATATTATAAATCGTGCGATATACCTGTAAAAAGCGAGTAACTTCATCGAACACAAAGTTCGATTAGGCCCATAATCTTGCAGCCAGCAGGGTTTACCACCACCCTATGTCACCATAAGGTACTGTGAGCTCTTACCTCACTCTTTTCACCCTTACCCCTCACCATGATACTTAAATAATTGAGTAGCATGGTGAGGGGCGGTTTAGTCTCTGCGGCACTTTCCCTTAAGTCACCTTAGGTTGCTGTTAGCAACTGCTGTACTCTTTGCTGTTCGGACTTTCCTCTCCTATAAATAAGAGCGACTGCCCGTTTACTTGCTTCATTATAATAACATAAATTATATATTTAGTCTATACTTTGAGAATCTAAGCAAATATTAACCTGTTCGTCGGCGAGTTTATTGTATTCGCGCAAAACATGAGTAAATTCCACGTCTAATACTTCTATTTGAGAGATTATTTTATGATATAAGGGTTTAATATTGTCACTCTTTACCTTATAAGCGCCTTTTAACTGCTGTACGACTAGCTGGCTGTCTAAAAAGAATTTTATCTTGCTGTTCTTGTAGTTATCGATATGTTTTAGAGCTAATAGTACTGCGCTATACTCTGCAAAATTATTAGTCTGTTCACCTAAATACTCATTATACTGCGCCACAACCTTATCGTTATTATCTACAAAAACTACCCCTGCAGCAGAGGGTCCAGGGTTACCCCTCGAGCCACCATCACAATAAATCTTTATCTCCTCATTAACCATAAAAGTATTACTCCACTTCCTACTATTATTCTATAAATTACAAAAACCAACATCGAGTGTTTCTTTAAATACTCTAATAGCCATTTTATTACCAATAAACTGATTAAAAATGTTACTATTACCCCAAACAACAGATCGAAGTTAGAAAAGTTGGCGCTTGGATTTTTGACTAACTCCAATGTTTTATACAGTCCTGCGCCCAACGAGATAGGTGTAGCTATCAAAAAGCTAAAGCGGGCTGCAGCATTTCTTTTAAGCCCCAACCAAAGACCCGCCGTGATGGTTATTCCAGATCTAGATGTACCCGGCAACAGAGCTACTGCCTGAGCAAACCCCACAATCAAACTTTGTTTAAAAGTAATTTTTTCAACTTCTTCGTTTAGTTTTGCTGTTTTATCAACATAATACAATACCAAACTAAAGAATATCATTCCTATACCTACTATTAGAGGCGCAAAAGTACTCATGTGTAAATATTTGTCTATTACTTTATCTCCTACAAAGCCCAATATAGCCGCAGGGATAGAGGCAATTACAATGTAATATAATAATTTATCTTTTGTCTTAATCATTTGCAAGAACTCTTTGCCAAAGAATACCAGCAGCGCTAAAGCTGTACCGACATGCAATGCGGCATCGAAGGCAAGTCCAGGATTAGCAAATTGAAATACCCAAGGTGTAAGCAACAGATGTGCCGATGATGATATCGGTAAAAACTCGGTAACTGCCTGCACAACCGATAAGATAAAAATACTCACCAGATTATTCATTGTTTATTCCAGACTTCCTTAAAGCTACTCTTAGCTTTTGAGCATTGAGTTTAATTTCTGATAGATCTACTTTTTTCGCTTTGCTGTGATCTATGTCTGACACTTCAAAAATCGAGAATATATGCACGTGCACATGAGGAACTTCTAAACCAACTATACTTAGAGCAACTTTAGGAGCTTGGTAAACTTTTTTTACAACTTCGGCTAAATCCTGCGCAACTCCCATCATATGAAGCCATTGTTTTCTTGCTAACTCTTGCCAGTCTGCAACCTGAACTCGAGGGATCAACAACAAATGACCCGGATTATGAGGCTCAATGCTTAAAATTGCAAAACAAACATCGTCCTCGTAAATTACTTCTCCAGGGATTTCTTTGTTTAGTATTTTGGTAAAAACAGAGTCTTGCATACCTCTTAACTTTATAGCAAGCGCTATAATTCTTCAAGCCACAAAATAATTGCTTAATGCTATTTACATAATAGTTATGCTATGACACAATAGATATGTAATTTTAGTGTGCCAATAAATGCTACTTAAGCATGAATATATGAACAAACCCAACAAGACAGCCGAAGTACTGAAGTTTATAAATAAGAAAAAAATTGTAGATATCGATACTATATCAAAAGATAAATCTTTGGCAGATCTTTATAAAAATTCCAAGACCACAACTACCAAAAGAAGAATAGTCGACACTTGCAATCTACTTGCTAGGAGGGGTTTTTTATCCGTAGGCACAGTAGACAATCAAAAAGTATACAAGATAACCGAAAAAGGCCTCAAGCACATAAGTAGCAGAAGTCAGGGAGTTATCGTAAAAGACAAGTCAACCTGGAACGGCAGATGGTATTTAGTATGTTTTGAAATACCCGAAGCCAAAAAAGCTGCCCGTAATCAACTCATAATACTTTTGAAACGTAATGATTTTAAAAGATACTCAAAAAGTGTTTGGTTAACACCTTACAACCCCAGTTCTTTTTTGGAAGGCATTAGAAATCAGCTAGACTTAAAAAAAGAGATCAAATTAATTGTCGCCCATTATGTAGATAAAGAAAATCAGCTCAAAAGATATTTTAAGATATAAAAAAATCCGCCCTGTCGAATCTTAAAAATAACATTCCTGCAAATTGTCAGGTGGGTGTTCTCAGTTCTCATGTGCCATATAGGCAAATGCAACAATCTTGAACTCCCTATTGTTATGATTAATCAGAAAAATTACTAAAGATTTTCTCGAACAAGGCAGACAACAACTCTATTGTAGCATAATTGGTTGGCCCAATATTATTGATGCCAGCGTGGTTACCGCGCTCATAATAACTGGGGACAGGAATCTATAGAACACCAGTAATACCGCCAGTACTACATATACGCCATATCTTTCTACGTGATCCATTACGTCTTGCATACTGCTAGGTACAATCGCATATAAAACCCTAGAGCCATCTAGTGGTGGCACCGGGATCATATTAAATACAAAAAAAGCCAAGTTTATTAGCATGAACTGTATCAAAAATTGTTCTGCAGCTGTTGGCAAAGTAAATATTCTTATATACAAACCAACTATTAGCGCCATAAAGAAATTACTAAAAGGTCCTGCAATAGCTACTAAGGCTACTCCCCATTTACCATATCTTACAGCATACGGATTAAATGGTACTGGCTTGGCTGCACCAAAGACTACTGGAGACCCTAGTAGTATTAGGGCTACCGGTAAGAGCAAGGTGCTAAATGGGTCTATGTGGGCCATAGGATTAAGCGTGAGCCTTCCTTCATGCTTAGCAGTCACATCTCCTAGCATATGCCCAGCCCAAGCATGACAAAACTCGTGTACAGTCAATGCGACTATAACAATAAATATATATTCAATAATTACATATAGGTTCATGCTATACATAATATCAATATTTATACTCTCTTGCATAGAACAGGCAGATATGATAAGATAACGAGGTTAAATTATTAGATATGTCATACAAATGCGATATCACCGGTAAAGGCAAGCAGTTTGGAAACAACCGCTCACATTCTTTAAGGGCTACAAAAAGAGCCTGGAAGCCAAACTTGCAAACAAAAACCATGATCATAGACGGTCAGAAGGTTAGATTAAAGCTAGCCGCCTCTACCATTAGAACTCTAAAAAAGTACGAAAATCAAATAAATCTTCAACAAGAAGCTTCTAGCAAGTAAGAACTTATTAAAATTTATAGATCTCTACTCTATTACAACTAATCTTTGCTGTTCAGAATCAGATAAGTCTTTACTACTTACCTTAAATTTTGGCACCTTCTCACTATCTTTACCAAACTCTGCAATAAATAGCTTTAAGCTATCGTCATTATAATCATGCGCAATAATGATTTTTGGTTCTATCTGACTAACAATTTTAGTAGTCACTTCAGCTTTATCACCCACTATAGGCAAAATTAAGACATCTACGGCAGCAAACGCTTCAATCTGATCATCTGATAGCTGGGAATCTATTTTGTTGATAAACCCTATTCGTAGGTCTTCTGAAATTATGCTGTAGGCTGTATTATTCTTACCTATAGCTATACCATCGATCATACAATTTTTTACTTCATACTCTCCAGGCGAATCAAATATCTTTGTTTCTTGGGTGCTCGTTAGGTTCTTAAGTTCAGTAAATAAAATAACGTCTGCTTTTTTATCTTCGTCGTTAAGACAAACCGTAATGTTTTTAAAATTTAGTAAGAACCCTGTTTTTGTTGATTTTAGTATTTCCATGTTTCTATTATAGCAAGTTTATTTCTCAATTTGATCGTAATAGTACTCAGAAAGACTACCGACAATTACTGACGCTGCGGCTGTTACCGGTACGGCAATCAATACCCCTACAAAACCCAATAAAGTTCCGCCTATCATAGCAGCTAACAAAATAAGCATTGGGTGTACTCCAACCGCCTTCTTCATTACGTGAGGAACCAATAAGTTGCCTTCAAGTTGCTGAATTACCAAGAAAAAGATGGCTACAATTATTGCCTTTAGTGGAGAGCCTGTTAGTAATGCTACCAAAACCGCCGGGATAGCACCTAAATACGCTCCAATCATTGGTACCGCCTCCATTAATCCTGCAAAAAGAGCCAGGGTTAAAGCATAATCAACTCCCAAAATAGTTAAGCCTATATATGAAACGACAAATATTACCAAGCATAGTATGGCTTGACCTCTTAGCCACCCTCCCAACCTATTAGATATATCATGCATGATCTTCACGAATCTGTCGCGCCAGGTTTTTTTAGGTAGAACCGAAGACAATACTACCGCAAACTTACGACCACTAGCCAACATGTATATTAAAAATATAAAGAAGGTTAAAAAACTAAAGAACCCACCTGCTACACCTATAGATATCGATGTAGCATTAGATGCAATAGTCGCAGTATTTTTATTAACCTGCTCGACTACGCGATCATAAATATATTGGGTATAAGCTTGATGAGAAGCAAACTCCTCCAGTGTAGTTTTATACTTTGGCCAACTTTCAGACAACGTTTTAGCTTGTGCAGCTATAGTAGGCACTACCAAAGCCAAAACCAAAGCAAATACCGCTACTATACTAATTACCACAATAGCTACGGCCAGGCCTCTTTTAATATGTAGTTTTTTCTCAAGAGAACTTACTACCGGATTAAGTGCGATTGCAAATATACCGGCTACTGCCAAAGAAATCAAAATCCATGATATTTGAAAAACAATCCATATAAAAAACAATGCTAGTAGCAAATATATAAACGTAAGAGGTGATATAACTACAGTTAGTCTTTTGTTGTTCATAAAGTTACGCTTTTATCCTCATTAAGAACGGCAACCTTAGTAACATCACCTTCTTTGGAATTCATTACGCCAGGAGCAGTTTTAGTATCAACAGTAAATATGCCTAAATTATCAAACAACACTACTTTTTTAGCATCGAGAATATCGGTCAAAAACCTATCACTTAAATTGCGTCGATAATCAAAATCTTCTAACCTCATGGCCGTATAGTTAAGCTCTCTACTCATTTCTTTTTCCATATCGGCTATTATTTGAGCTAATTTAGCACGGTTCATGTCTCCCACGATAAATATGTCTATTTGCTGATTACTACCCCTTACAAAGGCTCCTGTTAAAAACAGCATACGCACATTGCCGGCTTTTTGCACCCTTTTGAGTATTTGGTCGTCTTCTTTAGTCTGCTTAATCTCTTTTGATTTGGCAGGTATTTTTGAGAATATCGATTGTAACTCAGCATGAAATTTGTATTTCTGATTTACTTCATAATAAAGTCTATTGCCTTGGTTAACCGATCGGACTATACCAATATTTAATAAGTTTTGTAATTCACGACGAACTGAGTTAATTTGCTCATCTATTTTACGGGTAATTTCTCGAACATAAAAAGGCCGTTCTGGATTGTTATAAAACAGACTCAAGAGCTTTACTCGTGTTTTTGATCCAAACAATTGTTCAAACATTTTACCCCTCTAACTTAAGTTAAATAAAACTTTTGCTTAAAAAAGTTCTATATAAAGCTGATTATACAATAAATTGAACAAGTCTATCAAGTGAACACTATTTTTTATATTAACTTATCTAAGATTATTTAAGATCCACTTGCGCGTATCTTGCTCTAGATTATCGTCTAGTTTTTTTAGATTGTCATTTAGGCCTTTGCGGCGCAATGCTTGCTTTATTAAAAAATCTGTTACTTTAGGATTTTTGGGCAAGAAAGATCCATGCATATATGTCCCTATAGCATTAGAAACCAATATACCTTCATCTTCGCGATTTTGATTGTTGCCATAGCCCGTTATAACTTCTCCTAAAGCGGCACTACCATTAAGTAGCGTGGTAGCTCCACTATGATTCTCAAATCCTACAAGAGTGCCAAATTTCTTACTTCTAACTACTATGTTGCCGATCATTCGAGTATTCGTAGCTACGGTAACTGTATCAAATATACCAATACCTTTTATTTTTATACCCTCTGCAGTAGTAAAGCTATGCCCAAAAAGCTGATAGCCACCACAAATTGTCAGTATAGGTTTTTTTGATAAAAAACGTTCTTGTATGTATTCGCGATTTTTTACCAAATCTTTTGCTACCATTAGTTGCCCAGAATCTTGGCCGCCCCCCATAAAAATAATATCGCTTTCTTGGGTCAGATTATCACCGACTTCATGAGTAATGTAATTACAATCTATATCGCGCCATTTCATTCTTGATTGTAAAGCGAGTATATTGCCATAATCGCCATATATGTTCATTCTATCTGGGTATAAATGCAGTATGGTTAATTTACGTTTATTCATTTCCACACCTCGCTATTAGTCTTGGGCGTATTTTTAGAGGTGATTATTTTTCTCAGCTCTAGCATAGCTGTGTAAGTTGGCAATATGTACCCTTGCGATTTACTCTTGATTTGCTTTAGAAAAGCATCAATAGCAAGAGTATAATCTTGCTCAATCACAAAATTAGTCATACCAGCATATTTCAGTCTCAAAGCCATATCATAAGCTCTTGTTCCACAAACTATTATTTTACCTTTGTATGAAGAGATGTCTTCTATTGCAACATCCCAAAGCCACGAAACATCCCTGCCGTCCGCAATCTTATCATTAATACAAATAAGCAGAGGTACAGACTGCGATCTGGTTTTTAAATAGGTCTGAATTATCTGATTAAAGCCCGTGGGATTCTTTACTAGAAGCATCTTCACTTTCTTATTCTTATATAAAAGCTCCTCACCTCTACCAAAAGCCGAGCCAAGACTCTTTAGTTGGTTCGAGATATTCTGAGCTGATATACCAAAGCAATTCAATACTGAAGCAGCAGCAATTATATTATAGATATTGTATAGACCCGCCAAAATAGTCTTAACATCTATTTGTGATCTGTCAATATCAATTACAAAACTCGATCCTTGTGCATCTATCTTTTTAATCAGTTTTACATTTATATCTGGTTTGGGCCTCTTATAATCACCCGAAATTGATTTATAAATACCAATATGACCAAAATATCGTTGTAAATAGTTCAACTTTTCATTGGTAATTGGATCAAAAATACTGTCTGCTGCATGATCATTATAAATTACTGGCCCGTTATATTGAGATATTCCAAAATATACAGACTTCTTATCTGAGCTGTTCGCCAAACTTGCCACTAATGGGTCGTCGGCATTTAGTATCAGTGTAGATTTAAGTTTACGAAATGTTTTATCAAACCTATTTTTTATAGAATTTAACTCCCCATACCTGTCGAGCTGATCCCTAAATAGGTTAGTTACTACAATGTGACTTGGCTGTATTGCCATACAAACCTTTTCTACATGAGCTTCATCTACTTCAAATACAGCCATTTTATCATTATTGTGACCAAAAATGTTTGAATTCGAAATTATTGTGGCCACAATACCTCTATACAAATTAGAGCCAGCCTTATTATTTAAAACCTTTATACCCTCTGCTCTTAGTGCATCTACAATTATTTTAGAAGTGGTAGTTTTGCCATTTGTTCCTGTTACAACAACTATTCCCTGCTTAAAATTACCTTTTACAATTTTTTCTAAAATATTTGGGTCAATTCTCTCGGCCACTAATCCAGGCAAGGCCGTTGCATTATTACCTATGGCTTTGCTTAGTAGTCTAGTTAATTTAGCCGCAAAAATAGCTATGGTTTTTATCATAATATTTATTGTATCAATTATTTTGGGTTTTGTTATTTGAGATAATCTTTAATATACGCTTGAGCTTGCTTAAAATTGTTCACCCAAACAATATTTTTGTTCCTACGAAACCACGTCATCTGTTTTCTAGAAAGTTGCCATGTAGCATTTACTATTCGCTCATATAGGCTGTCTTTGGTTATCTCTCCATGAATGTGCTGTAGTACCTGTGCATACCCTGTTGTTTGTCTAAAAACATCGCATTCTCCATACTGAGCGATAAGATTTTTAACCTCTTGAATCAAATTTTTATTCAACATTGTTTTTGTTCGATTCTCTATATTTTGCTTTAATAAAGGCTCTTTTATGCTTAATCCAATCACCAAACAGTTTGGTTGAGTATTGAATCGGTCGTCATCTTTTGCCGGACCTTTTATTAATAATTGCTCTAGTCTGCGGCGATTTTTATTATCTATTTTTGTAAATAAATATGGCTCTTTTTCTTTCGCCATTTTTTGTAGACCTTCAAGGCTCATAGACTTAATACTTGCAATATCTTTATTAGATTGAATGTTTCTAAATTTGTAGTCATAAATTACAGAATCTATATACATACCACTACCTCCAACTAAAAAAGGGATTTTACCTTTGCTGGCAATAGCCTCAATACATTCCTGGGCTCTTAATTTGAATTGTGCTGCACTAAATTCTTCGGTTGGATCACAAATATCTACCAGATAGTGAGGTATATCATTTAGTTCTGTTTGCTTTGGTTTTGCAGTCCCAATATCCATACCCCTATAGATAGTTCGAGAATCGGCACAAATTATCTCACCATTAAAAACCTTGGCTAGTTTTATTGCCATATCAGTCTTTCCACTGGCCGTTGGTCCAACAATAGCAATATATTTTTTATTATCAAGCATTAGAGACTACGATTTTTGATTGATTCCAATAATGTTGTGCTAAATTCAACAATACCTTCACTTCCCAGATCACCTTTTCCGTATTTACGAACAGAGACCTCATGAGACGATTGTTCTTTTTCGCCTACAATTAGAGTGTATGGTACTTTCATTAGCTCAGAGCTACGAATACGCTTGCCAAGAGACTCATTGCTATCATCTATTGATATTCGTACATCTTGAGCTTTTAGTTTTGCTACTATTTCATTACCATAATCTAAATATTTCTCAGAAACCGGTATCACCCTTACCTGCTCTGGAGCCATCCATACTGGAAAAGCTCCTGCAAAATGCTCTATGAGCAAGACTAGCGCTCTCTCCAGTGACCCTGCAATGGCACAGTGAATCATAACAATACGCTCTTTTTCGCCATTTTCATCAATACATGTTAAATCAAACCCTTCTGGTTGACCAAAATCTAACTGAATAGTTGAAGCCTGAAATTCTCTACCGAGTGCATCTGTACCCATAAAATCTATCTTTGGCCCATAGAAGGCAGCTTCGCCTATGGCTTTCTTATATTCAATATTCTGGTTTTGAACTACCTTAATCAATTGATCTTCGGCTACTCGCCACATTCTTTCATCGCCTAGGTAACCGCTCATAGACTCAGGGTTATGCAAAGAAAGCCTCACCCAAAGTTTAATGCCAAATGCCTTATAGTACTTATTAACTATATCTATAACCTTACTTATTTCGTCTTCTATCTGATTATTTCGACAAAAAATATGCGCATCGTCTTGAGTAATAGATCTCACTCTCGATAAACCCGAAAGTTCGCCACTTTGCTCATCCCTATAAACCATGGTAGTTTCTCTGTACCTAACTGGTAGCTCTCTGTAGCTACGTTGTTTGGCGCTATAAATCTGGGCATGATGTGGGCAATTCATTGGTTTTAGCGCAAACTCATGTCCATCTCTAGAGACAGTTTTAAATAGCTCGTCTTCAAATTTCTGCCAGTGTCCGCTTTTTATATAGGCATCTTTCTTTGTGATATGAGGTATAGTTACTTCTTCAAAGCCATATTCGTCTCTCATTTCTTGCACAAAAGCGTCGATTTGGTTGCGTAGTATTGTGCCTCTTGGTGTAAAAAGCGGTAGTCCTGCACCGATAAGATCAGAAAAAACAAACAGATCTAGCTCTTTGCCTAGTTTACGATGATCTCTCTTCTCTGCTTCTACTAGCATTTCAAGGTAATTATTTACTTCATCTTTATTCTTAAATGCGATCCCATATACACGCTGCAATTGAGGGTTGTTTTCATTGCCTCTCCAGTATGCACCAGCCAATTTCGTAAGCTCAAAGCAATCTTTATCTATATCTAAGGTATTATTTACGTGTGGCCCTCTACACAAATCAATAAAATCGCCAGTTTTATATACAGTAACTGTGGTAATATTTTCTACATTATTAAATAAGCTTTCATCGCCAGCATCTTTTATAGCAGTTGTACCCTTAATTTTTAGGTCATTTAGAAGTTCAACTTTAAATATTTGATTATTTTCTTTGAAATATTCAATTGCTTTATCTATTGGCCACTCTTCTTTTATAAATTCCAGCTTTTGAGAAATCATTTTTTGCATTTCTTTACGAATTTTATTTAAATCACTAGCCTTTAGTGGCTCTTCTAAGAGCATGTCATAATAAAATCCATTCTCTACTACCGGCCCAACCCCAAATTGAGCCTCAGGGTGCTGTTTTTGCACTACAGCGGCAAGTATATGCGCAAGACTGTGTCGAATTTTTTCTAAATTTTCATTATTCATTGTTTTGCCCTTCTTATAATAAAACCACCTTAGACACCCAGTCCCAACAATATTATTGGGAGGTTCCACTGGGTTTATCCTTGGTGGATCATACTTCTTTGTAACCAGTGACGCCGGTTACTTACGGAACTCCCATGGTTGGTTAGGCCTTGGTTTGCGTTCTATTAATCTACATAAATTATAACATACTTTGGTGGGCAATACAGGACTCGAACCTGTGACCTCTTCCACGTCAAGGAAACGCTCTAGCCAGCTGAGCTAATTGCCCTTATAAGCGCAACACTCCATGTTCAAAACAAATTATTAATCAATTTGCTTTGATTTATTCATATCGCTTGCACTCTCGGTGTACTAAACAGTTGCGCTTGTTTTAGCAAACGATTATTCAAAAGACTACTTAATTATACCTTTGATTGCAGATTTTCTGAAGTCTCTCGTATAAGATCGCCAGCAAACCCAATTCGATTAAGATCGAATGATCTATCAAACATATCTCTAGCCGAATACACACCCTTATTACTATATCTAATCTTTAGACTATCAATTACATCTGATATATCTCTAGTTTTAGACACAAAAGAATCTTTTGTAAGAAACGTCAATTGACTGTGAGGAGTTAGCGAACCTAAATATATTGAAATTCTTTTTATTGGTTTAATCTGCTTATGTTTTTTTAACAACATATTACTTAAGTTAATTATTGTAGAGTTATCATTAAAATAATTTACGTGTTCTATCTTATTATTCCAATTGGTATTATCTAAATAAAGCAAATCTATGTATAAAGATTGGGCTTTTAGATTTTTTGTTCTTAGCCTATAAGCTAATACTTTGGCAATTTTTTGAACTACTGTTGTAATTTCTACCTTTGTGGATGGCTTGAATTGACCCAACGTAACCTGATGACCAAGTGATTTTTGATGTTTAAATACG
>CAZEIU010000014.1:1627-18910 GCA_964512085.1 uncultured Candidatus Saccharibacteria bacterium | reverse complement strand
TTGTTGTGGCTACATTTGCATTTGATAAAACGGGTGCTAGTGGGCAGGTAGCGTTGTCATATGAAAGCGTGATGGTTGGTAGACCTAAAACGGCGGTGCCTTGGTAATGATTTCCGCCATTAGTAGCAGCCTCAAAGTTAACAAATGAGGCAATATTAGCTAGATTGCCGGCAGTTGTGCTAATAGTCTGGCCACTGCCAGATGCACTATACATGCCATCGGTATCGCGACCGTCCTGGTTGTAACCTGCTAAAGAAGGGCCGCTTAAGTCAAATAGTGCACTTACGATTGTGTAGCTATCATTACCAGGTTGTGCATTTTGAAGTTCACGGGTATAGCTACTAAATGTTATGTCTACCGGTGTATCACTCGAGCAAGTGGTGAGTACTGAAGGAATAGTAATAATAGAAAATTCATTGCCCGAACCATCGGCTGGCTCTGGGCTATCTAGCCCGGGGTTGATAATGGTGCCCGGAGTGTTACGAGAAGCAATAGTGACATTTGGGAGGGGCGTACCAGCTTGAGCAGCAGCAAGGAAACCTCCGCTACCAGGTTGCCAGGCGGTTGGGCTGATGGTTTCAGTAACCGGCGCCGCCATTGCCATAAGTGGACTTAGTAGATACACTGCAGTGCTAGCAATTACTAGCATGGTTTTAATAAACTTTTTATTGCTCATATGTTAACCCTTATATTATATATTTTTAGATTTAATTATAAATACTTGTTATGTCTATATAATAGCATACAATATTGAATATATTAAGTAAGTATTAGTCTTGTTTGAGCATTACCATAAAGGCTTCGGGCGGGATATCAACCTTACCAATTTTTTTGAGGCGTTTTTTGCCCTTCTTTTGCTTATCGAGTAATTTGTTTTTGCGACTCACATCACCGCCGTAGAGTTTGGCGGTGACATTTTTGCCCATGGCCTTGATATCTTCGCGGGCAATTATTTTGCCACCAATAGCCGCCTGCAAGCTTACCTCGAATTGTTGGCGCGGTATTACCTCTTGTAGTTTTTCTATTATTTTTCGTCCCAAGCTTATAGACTCGCTTCTGTGAGTAATGAGACTCAAACTATCTACTACTTCGCCGGCTACCAAAATATCTACTTTTACCAAATCACCAGCGCGGTAGTCGCTGAGATCGTAGTTAAATGATCCATATCCCGAGCTTACACTTTTGAGCTCGTCATAAAAATCGGTTAGTACTCCGCTAAGTGGCGACTCAAACTTAATTAGTGCTAAGTTGTCATCAATATAACTTAGATTTTTTTGTTCGCCACGAATTGAAATAATTAGTTGTAACACCGAGCCCAAGAACTGCTTAGGTACTATTACCTCACCAACTATCCAAGGCTCTTTGATTTGCAATATTCTACTTACATCTGGCAGCTCAGACGCGCTTTTTATATCTAATTGGTCACCATTGGTAAGCTCTACTTGGTAGTCAACACTCGGGTTCGTAACTACTAAGCTAAGGTTAAATTCGCGCTCTAGTCGTTCTTTGACAATCTCTAAATGTAGTAAGCCCAAAAAACCAACTCTAAATCCAAAGCCTAATACAGTAGAGTTTTCGGGCTGATACTCTAAGGCCGAGTCATTGAGAGTAAGTTTTTCTAGAGCGTCTTTAAGTATAGGATAATCTTCGCCCGAGCTAGGGAAAAATCCGGCATACACGTATGGTCTAACTTTTTTGTAGCCATCAAGTGCAATGCTGGCTGGATTTTTTTGTAGTGTTACGGTATCGCCCACACGAGCGTCGGCAAGAGTTTTTAAATTGGTAACACAATAACCAATTTCACCTGATTGCAAAGTGTTTGCCGAGACCATGCTGGGCGAAAAATAGCCAATATCGATTGCCAAGGTGTTATTACCAGCCGCCATAAGTTGCAATGTGTCATTTTTGCTAATAGCACCATCTATCACCCTAAGATAAAGTATTACGCCTCTATACTCATCATATATAGAGTCAAATATAAGTGCTCTTAGGGGCTTTTCTCTATTTTCTAAGGGTGCGGGAACATCTTCTATTATTTTATTAAGCAAAGTATCTACATTGGTTCCGTCTTTGGCAGATATTTTAATAATTTCGTCTTCATCGCAACCTAGCAACGAACTAATCTCTTTGGCCACTCGCTCCGGCTCAGCGGCAGGTAAGTCTATTTTATTCAATACCGGTATAATAGTAAGATTAGCCTCTATAGCCAAGTAGACATTGGCTAGAGTCTGGGCTTGAATACCTTGAGCTGCATCTACTACCAATATGGCACCTTCACACGCAGTAAGGCTTCGACTTACTTCGTAGCTGAAGTCAACATGTCCAGGTGTGTCGATTAAATTTAGTTCGTGCTCTTGCCAACTCATTCTCACTGGTTGGAGTTTAATAGTTATGCCCTTTTCGCGCTCCAAGTCCATAGAATCGAGTAGCTGTGCTTTCATTTGGCGTTTTTCGACAGTGCCAGTGATTTCGAGCATGCGATCAGCCAAGGTGCTCTTGCCATGATCAATATGGGCAATGATACAAAAATTACGAATGTTTTGAGTGTTCATTTTTTACTTACCGACTCTTTTTAGAATTTTTATAGGATGCAATATTTTATTTAGTATCTTATCTGTTTCGTGTATGCGCAAAAGCTTGGCGCAAATAAAGAATATTATTAGTCCCGAAATTGAAATTACTGCAAACTTAGGTGCGATAGTGGTAAAGCCAACGTCGTTGGCATAGAGCGGAAACACCTTGGTAGTTAATAAATATATCCATATAGACATAATGCCACTTGCGATTGTTAGCTTAAGACCAGAAAGTGCTATAGATTTATAGCCATAATTTCCGATTTTGCGAGTAAGTAAAATCATAAGCAAAATTAGTTCATAAAAAGTAGAAATGGTAAGTGCCATACCCAAACCAGACACACCATATTTAGCAGACAGAATAATACTAAAGATAATATTTATAACTATTGAGCTAAGGCTAGTTAGTAGCGGAGTCAGAGAGTCTTCGAGCGAGTAGTAAACTCTTGCCACCATAAAAAACAAGCTGGTTGCAATAATCGACCCCGCCAACCAACCTAGTGTATCGGCAGTAGCTTGATCACCAAAACCAAATAGCAATCGCACTATATATCCGCGCATTACTACAGCAATAGCTGCCGATGGAATCACAAAGAACATTATCAGGCTCATGTCGCGTACAATTGCCGAGGCCAAACGTGTTCTATCACCCGATTTGGCTGCTCTAATGAGACTTGGGAAAACTGCTGTAGATATGGCCATACCAAATATTCCCAATGGTACATTTTTGAGGTTATTGGCATAATAGTAAGACGTAAGGCTACCTACCGCCAGCTTAGAACTAATTGCAGTTTGTATAACCCAATTAAACTGATCAATGGCTAAATCGAGAGACCGCGGTATCATTAGTTTTATTGTTTTTAGTACCCCAGGGTGAAATAGGTCAAAGGTAAGCCGGTACTTAAAGTGCAGACCAATTATGCCAAAGAATTGCAGCAATAACTGCAATGCAGCCCCAAGCGCTACTCCGTAGGCCACGCCATAAATAGGTTGCTCAGGAAAAAACTTACTTAAGAAAACAATACCAATAATAATGCCAATGTTGTACATCACGCTTGCCATAGCAAAGAGCGTAAATCTATTAAAGGCTTGCTGAACTGCACCCAAGACGCTCGATACTGAGAATAAGAATGGTGTTACTAGCATTATTCTAGTGATATGTACCGTAAGTTCATAACGTTGCTGATCAAACCCTGGAGCCAAAAGTTTGACAAGCTGTGGTGCAAAAATAAATGCTAGCCCACAAAGTGCAATTGTTACAATAGAGAAGATGTTAAGTAGCGAGCTGGTGATATGCCAAGCTTCATCAGTATGTTTTTTCTCAATATAGCCTATAAAAACCGGTATAAATGATACTGCAAATGCACCAGACACCAGTATAGTAAATAACAAATCGGGTATTCTAAAAGCAGCCGTATAGGCATCGGTACTTGCGCTTACACCAAAGTTACTAGCCAGTAACCTATCACGAACTAAGCCAAGTAGCCTACTTAAGAAGTAGCTAAGAGAAATCAAAAATGCCGCAACTGAAATTGCCCGCGACTTATTAATGCGATCTAATATGTTTTTCACTAGCTAATATTATACCAGCCCAACCTGTAAATCTAAAATAAAAAGCCCTATATTTTCTAGGGCTTTAACTATTTCTATTATTCTTTTTTTCGACCATTTCGGCGTATTGCCATGCCCTAACCACACTAAACCCAGTCGATATATAGATTGCAGTAATAATAAAGAACAGAAATAAGTTAAACTTGAGACCTTCGGCAGGGCCAGGCACGAGGTAAAAGGTTGCAAACGTAGCAATTATTGCAAAAGCTACATAAATACCACAGTATCTCTCGAAGTTTTTTACTGTTTTATCTTTAAATGTTACAGCTCCCCAAAAAAACAAACCAAACAAAGAACCGTAAGTTAAGGTAAGAGCAAAAATATCTGGAATAACAAGACCGAAGAATATGACAAACATTAAGCCTATAATAGATCCAAAAGATACCTTGTCTCTTAGTCTCAACGATCTCTTCTCCTTCTCGGTGGAGTCAAAAGGATTTTATACTAAAAACAAAGAGTAATCAATGTAATCTAATCTTACACAGCTGTTTTAGTATCTTTTTTGGGAGCTTTTTTATCAACTTTGTTAAAAAGATCTGTAAATTGTTTACCCTCTAGGGTTTCTTTTTCTATTAGAGTTTTAGCTATTAGATCGAGCATTTTACGGTTTTTAGTAATAGTGTCACGAGCTTTTTTGCTGGCCTCAACGATTATTTTTTTAACTTCTTCGTCTATTTTGGCAGCAACTTCTTCTGAGTAATTTCGCCCTTCACCCATTGATCGACCCAAGAACACCGATGTGTCCGACTCGCCAAATACTTGATTCGAAAGAATTGGACTCATACCATAATCTGTTACCATACGTCTCGCAAGCTCATTGGCGTGCTTAAGATCATTACTAGCGCCTGTAGTAATGTCGCCAAATACCAAGTCTTCTGCTGTTCGCCCACCAAGACTCATAGCTATATCGTCTTTAAAGTCGCTTACCGAATGCAAGTGCTTGTCTTCTTCTGGCAGACTCCAAGTAACACCCCCAGCCATACCACGCGATACGATAGAGACCTTGTGTACTGGATTACAGTGAGGCAAAAGATGGCTTAGTAAGGCGTGTCCAGCCTCGTGATAAGCAGTAATTTCTTTTTCTTTGTCGTTTAGAACATGGCTTTTTCGTTCTGGCCCTAAGGCGATTTTTTCAACAGCCTCGTGAAAATCGGCTTGAGTAATCTTTTTACGACCATTACGAGCTGCAAATATGGCTGCTTCGTTGGCGATATTTGCCAGATCGGCACCAGAAACACCAGGGGTTTTTCTGGCTACTTCGGCAAAATCTACGCCCTTCTCTAACGGCTTATTCTTAGTATGTACTTCTAAAATTTCTTCACGTGCTTTCATATCGGGTGTATCTAAAGTAATTCGTCTATCGAACCTACCAGGTCTTAAAAGAGCTGGGTCTAACACGTCGGGTCGATTGGTAGCAGCCATCACTATTACATTTGTGCCTTGTTCAAAACCATCCATCTCAACAAGTATTTGATTAAGAGTTTGCTCGCGCTCGTCGTGCCCACCGCCAAGACCTGTGCCACGCTGTCGACCTACGGCATCGATCTCGTCAATAAAGATTATACAAGGAGAGTTTTTCTTGGCTTTATTAAAAAGATCACGAACCCTACTGGCGCCCACACCAACAAACATTTCTACAAACTCTGAACCCGAAATAGAGAAAAAGGGCACGTCGGCCTCACCGGCTACTGCTCGAGCTAGTAATGTTTTACCTGTTCCGGGCGAACCAAAAAGCAATACACCCTTTGGTATCTTGGCACCTAGGCTTTCGAACTTTCCAGGATACTTCAAAAATTCTACTATTTCTTGTAGTTCGGTTTTGGCTTCAATAGCCCCTGCTACATCGCTGAATTTAACTTTTTCTTTTTCTAGGCCAAAAACTCTAGCCTTACTTTTACCAAAGCTCATCGCTTGGTTGTTACTGCCTTGCGCTTGGCGCATTATAAAGTAGAAAAATCCAATAATAATTGCGATAGGTAAAATACTTAGCAAAATATCTAGCCAACGACCACTGCCGTCATCTGGATTTTTAACTTCAACCGATACCTTAGTGTAGTCCAAGCCATAATCTTTAAGATTGGCCGATTCTTCTTTGTAGGTAGTTTGTTTGGTGCCGTCCTTAAGAGTTACATTCAACTGATTACCCACAACCTCGATTTTTTCTACTTGGCTTTGCGAAGTTTCTTCTATTACCTTAGACAAACTAACTTGTTCGGGTTTTTTCTCGTTGTAGCCGGCATACGCCAAAAGGGCTGCCAAGGCAACCACTCCAATTGCTATATATATAAACTGTCTAGGTATCTTCTTAAGCACTAAACCTCCTCATAGGTTAGATATATAGTATTCTCAGTATCTACAGATTTTATGTCGGTCATAGCCCTTCTGTCAACCAGTAGTTTGGGTAACCACAAGATTTCGTTTTTGGTATTAACTACTATCGGCCATGTATCACGCTCAGACTGTGGCACTTTTTTATCTACAAATAGATCTTGTAGTTTTTTACTGCCTCTCATACCAATCGGCATTACTCTGTCTCCAGGCTGACGATGACGAACTATTAGTTTTTGTTTGGGTAGAGTCAATCCAGTTTTTTTATTGTACACGTCACTATGCCTAACTACTAGTTTATCTCCAAAGTATGGACTGTCTGGACTCAGTACGTGCGCTGAGTTTGTTTTTGGCAAGTCACTTTTAGTAGCATTATTTGTGGTAAAGGTAATTGTCTGGTAGTTACAAGTAATATTAAGGCCGTTCTTTAGATGTCGAGTTTTTTGCCCCTTAGTGCTCTCAATAAATTTTTCTGCAGTAGATATAGTGGTGCCGCTCAAGTTAATTTCTGGTTTTAAAATTTTAAATATATACACCAATAAGTTTGTAGTGATTATTTTTGGGAGTTTGTTAAACTTAAGTCTGTCTATTACTATGCTCTCATTATCTATTTGCAAACTAATGTCTTCTAAAAGCTTAACGAGCTGAGAGTCTATTTGTTCATTTATGTCAGAAAGTTCATTGAGCGTTCTGGTAAAAGCATGATGAAAGTTTCTATAAGTTAAGCTGCCTTGGGGTACTAATTCGTTCCGAACAAAATTACGGCTAAAAGTAATGTCTGAGTTGGTGCTATCTTCTCTGTAAGGAAGTTTCTGTAAATTAGCGTAGGTTAGTATCTCGGCTTTTGTAAAAGGCAAAAGCGGCCTAAGTATATTGTCTCTTTTGGGTTTCATGGCAGTTATACCGTGTCGATCTGCACCACGTATAGTATTAAAAATAGCTGTTTCTATTCTGTCGTCGCCATGGTGCGCCGTTACTATATGGTCATAGTTTATATTAGAAAGCGTATCGTTTAAGAAGCCATAGCGGGCCGACCTTAAGGCCGCCTCACTGCTTTTATTACCCTCGTATTTTAGTAAGTAAAAAGGAATGTTGTTTTCTCCAGCTATAGTAGCTACTAGCTCTGAGTCTAGGTAGCTATCTGGTCTTTGACGGTGATCATAGTGTGCTACTGCAAGTTGCCAGTCATGTGCATCTCTTAATTTTATTAACAAATCAAGTAAGGTAATCGAATCAACCCCACCAGAAACAGCAATAAGTAATTTTGAATGTGGGGGTAATATATTGGTGTCTATTAGGTGATTGTGAAATTTTGTTAACACTATCTTATTATTATACGAAAAAAACCAATCAACTTGCTAGCTGATTGGTTGTTATTTATGCGTCTTAAGCAAACTCTACTTTTAGTTCACCTTTGTATGGCCTGTGTGGCAGTTCAAAGTAATACTCACTCCCACCATGATAGTTGAAATAGAACCTTATGGTCGTACTATCCATAAATTGTTCTCTTATTGTTTTTACTCTAGTAATAGTATGTTTTGAGCTTTCTACATCTAGTGAATGAGTATTTGTGACGTTGTGACCGCTACCAAGTAGACCGGGCATACCCGATACCCACTCGTCTGCATCCCGAAATATTTTGCCAGTTAGTATAACTGTGCTGCCCACGAGTGCTTGAGCATGCTCGTTTGCAACGGCATTTGACCTTTTGGCTTTGTCTTCAAGCTCTTGGGCTTGTTCTCTTAATTCACGTATTTGCCTAGCCTGTTCTTCATCGCCATTAATAACAATTCTTGGGCTTTGGCCGCGTATCAGTGAGGCATCGAACCTAGCTTTACTAGCGTCTTTTAGCGCTTTTGTACACATATCAAATAGCTGTTGTGCGGTGAACTCCAACGGTAAAGTTGGTGAGTTAGACAACTTTAGCCTCCTCGATTAGGTGCAAGTACTGTTATATTATTGCATATTTACAAAATAAAACCAGCATCTGCTTTAATGCTGGGCTTATTATGGTGGCTGCGGTAGGGATCGAACCTACGACCTCAGGCTTATGAGTCCTGCGCTCTAACCGACTGAGCTACGCAGCCGCTTCAGAAAAGACATATGATAAAATAATCTATTTCTAAGGTGTTATTTTTGCACAAAAGTACATTATTTTCAAGTAAGCACACTTGCTATACTAATCATAAGCGTTTAATATAGTAGATATTGAAAAAGGAAAATACATGCCAGCCAAAAAATCGACCAAAAAATCCAACACACCGTTAGCACGCAAGAATAAATCATTTGTAGACCCTATACTTGTTGTAACTATCGCCTGTATAGCCATGGGTGGACTTATTTTTGTGCTCTACGCCAGCGCCGCCACCGTTAGTTCAATGGTGAAATAATCACAATTAGCTACTTAATCTTTGCTATACTGACTTAATGGCAAGTGTAAGAAGCAAAGCAATTTTATTAGCCCTACGTACCTCTAAGCTATTTAGTGAGCCTATTACGCTAGAAAACATTCAACACAAACGCGAGGTTGTAGCCAAGCTAGCCAAGTTTGCAATTGTAAATAAAGACGTAATAATTAAGACCTACAAAAACAAATCTTTTAAGGGTGAGTGGATTACTGTACCAGAATCTAGAACTAAAAAAGTTCTTTTATATTTCCACGGTGGCGGGTTTATATTTAATTTTACACCACACCATCGTGATTATATTTCGCGCCTTGCCAAAGCCGGTCAAATAAAAGCTTTTTCGCTAGACTACAGCCTTGCGCCAGAGCACCCCTACCCTACTGCAGTTAATGAGGCGCTCGCAGCCTACGAGTGGCTACTTAAAACCTACAAGCCGGGCGATATTGTTATTATGGGCGACTCGGCTGGCGGCGCCCTCACACTTTCTTTACTGCAAATGCTCAAGCGCGACAAGTTACCTATGCCAGCCTGCGCCATCGCCCTTGCTCCACCAACAGATGCGACACTAGAGAGCTACAAAAAATACGCCAAGCCCAATGACTATATTATTAAAGACGATAATTTAGATTTCTTTATGAATCTATACTTTAAAGATACTCCACGCAACGACCCTATTGCGTCACCTTTTTTTGGTGAATACAAAGGTTTGCCACCACTACAGATACACATAGACAAAAGTGAGATTCTCTATGGCGATGCGGTAGCGGTGGTAAAAAAAGCCAAGGCAGCAGGGGTAGATGCCGAGCTATACGAAGAAAAAGATCTTTGGCACGTATGGCATATCTTTGCACGTTACGTGCCTGAGGCACAAAAAGCCGTAGACCACATTGGCAAGTTTATACTAAAAAATACTTAAGTAGTCTGCTATTATATTTTCATGGAAGAACACGAATCACACTCCACGCCGAGCAAGCGCCGAGCTAAAACTGGTTGGCGTCCCAATAAAAAAGTAGTATTTACAACTATTATTTTGCTAATTGTGGCTGGTGCAGGATTTTATTTTGGTACGGTGTATCAAAAAAATGTATATAAGGCCGAGCAAGATGCCGCTAAAGTTGCTGCTACGCCAAATATTGGCAAGGTGGCCGATATTTCAGACAAAAAGATATCTATTAAGATTACTAAAACCAACGAGACCAAAAGTTACGATATTAATAGTAACACCCAAATACTAGTCAATGGCAAAAAGGTAGGCGCCGGCGATATTAAAAAAGACCAATCGGTAATTATACTCACCGAGCCCGGTAAGCCCAATGTGGCCCGGCGAATCACTGCCTCTACTCCGCCAACTATTAATAACTCTAGTGTCAAAAAGAACTAACTAGCTTTTATAAAAGTAATAGACAAAGCATAAGCATTAATAGTATGCTTAATTGTAGCACCTGTACTACACACTACCTCAAGGGGGCTAGTTAAGTGCAAACCAAGTTCAAGATAATCCTGCTGGTAACGCTAGTAGCCGGACTGCTACTAACTGGCTGCAATGGGTTCGCATACCAGCGAGTATCCAATGGTCAACCTGTTGGTTGGGGTTGCGCCACCGTGCATTATCGTATTGATGTGAGCGGCATCCCTAACCTAGCCTGGGGTCAACACATACACGATGCATTCAGGGCTGCCTCGGCCGCCACGGGCATACCAGTACACTACGATGGCCGTTTGCCGGCCGGCTACGCAGCTTCTCACGGTTGGCAAACCAGCCCAGGCGACCCCGTGTGGGTTGGGTACAAACCATTTGATGACCCGCCAATCAATAGCAGTGGGTTTACCGAGCCAACTTTTTCTGGAAATCACATTTCTGGCGGCGAGTTGTGGCTCAACACCCTCTGGCGCTGGACTCGAACCAATCACAAACAGACACTTTGGCACGAGGTTGGCCATCTATTTGGTTTAGCCCACCCTGTTGACAGCACCAATCAAGTTATGGGTGTTCATAGCCCACCCTACCAGTATGGCGACTTGTTGGGATTTAGGGGGCTAAGACGGCCAAGCAACTGCTAACTATCCCTTAGTCGTTAGAAGTGGCAAGCCTCGACGAGAGTCGGGGCTTTTGCTTGTTTGAATTAACTCTACGTAAGCTCATTTACCATCTGCTCAAGTACTACTTGTGGTGCAGCGTCATTGCGAATAACCTTTACATCAAGCTTCTGCGCCTCCTCCAACAAATACTCTTGCATCATTCGCACTGCTGCAAAGTTCTGTTTTGATTCATCAGTTTCTTTTCTTTTTTCAAAGAATTGTTTTCTGTGTGTGTCCTCATCAAGGCATACCAGCAAATATACTTTTACTTCATTGTAATACGATACCGGGTCAATAAATACTGCCTCAAGTATTACATTTTTTTGTTTTGTAAGTACCTCATCTACATCTTTGCGCATATAGTCTCTTACGTAGAGAAGTCCTTTAACCACATTCTCTTTTGAAAGCTGCCCATACTTTCGCCATACAAACTTTGTGGCTGGGTATGGCCTGATATAATCGCCTTGTATTAAAGGCATCTTAGTCTTATCATGCAGAGCTTTGCTGACAGTAGTTTTGCCTACGTCAGGAACACCATATATCAAAAATTGGCTCATATCCTACTATTTCGTTTATTGGCATAGAGACCTTGATAACCAGCTATGACTAGCCCAGCAATACCTGCGCTAACTAAAGCTATAGAAAAAATAACAAATATATTTTTGTGTATATTTATACCGGTTTTTGCCAACAACGATTCACTCACTGCTAAGCCGGTTGGGTCGGTAATATTGCCGTCGGTAACGCCATCGGTGTCTAAGTTGCCGCCATCTGTTATTTGATAGCTGGCCTTGGTAGCACTTTGACCACCAACACTTACACCGGTGATGGTAGCATTATCTATATTGGTGTAGGTATTAGTATTGGGGTTGTACTTACGTAGTACAAAGCCTTGGGTGGCTACACTATAATAGTATTGAGTAACTGTAGTAGTTATACCTGGAGTGCCACAACTCAGGCTAAAGTTCATGAGCCCGGCTGGGTAGTTGTAGTTAGAGTCTGGGGTAGTATTGGCCGATTCTGCTGCAGTTGAGGCGGCGGTAATAGAGCACTCACTGCCTACCTCGAGAGTGGCATATTGGCCAGTGACTGGGTCAACAAAACTCGCGACATTGGCTTGCTGGGAGTCTGGAGTACCATCACCATTGGCATCACCGGAGTTGGGGGCGGCGTCTTCAATTTCTTTTGAGATTCTGTCGTTATCATCTGCCTGTGCGTTGGGGTCGTAAGTATGGATTACTATACTATTATTACTAAGGGTAGTGAATGGGTCTTGACCGGCACCAAAAGCTTGGCCCAAAGCTTGGGCTTCTGGATCTAGCTCATAAAACACTAGAGCTTTGTTGAGCGTAGGTTGAGTTTCGTCTATAGACTCTATGTTCACAACTATCTTAAAGCTTACCGTCTGTCCGTTTGCAATGCTATCAAATCCAAAACCACAGAATATATAATGTCCAGTACCCGAAAATGGCCAATCTTCGTGCGGGTCCTCACAGCCCACGTTGTCACCTATTACAGCGCTATACTCCACACCGTGAGGTAAAACATCATATATATAAGTGCCACCAACCGCTGTGTCGGGCCCATGGTTGGTAAGACCAATAGTATAGGTGGCTTGTTGACCATTTTTGATTGTACCTGGCGCATCAAGACTCTTGGTGATCTCAATGTCTGCAACTGGTGTAGGTACAAGCGTATCATCGTCGGTGCCGCAATTATTGCTTTCGTCGGTATCGATAATAGTTTGACCCCCTAACCGGATTGAAGGGTCTATACAAACTTGACTTGTTTCTAGGTTTCCAAAAACTAGCACATCACCACTCAATATGAGGGTAAGTGTTTCACCAGACTTCAATAGACCAGACCAGGTATCGCCATCAAAGCTACCAGGCGATGTCGCGGTGGTGTTGTCGGAGTCTACTGAATACGTATAGGGATAAAGTACATTATTTGCACCCTGGAATGTAAAATGGTCAACGTCACCCGGCCCATTATTGGTAACCGTAAAAGTGTATTGATGAGACTCGCCGTATACAGCGCTCGTAGTGCCGTCGTCGCTAGCTACAGCCAAATCTGTACGCGGCTCAAATTTACCGAATTCGCTGGTTGGGCCAAAGCCACTTGGAGCGCCGGTGTCTTTAAGGGTAGCTGTAGCAGCCAAATGTGTGTAGCCGGTACCCGTAATTGTGGTGCTAAAGTTTTGATTACCCGTACCGGTACTGGTAATTTCATCATAGCCAATAAATGTCTCACCTTCTCCATAACCTGTTGGGTCGGCCTCGGTATTACTAAAGAACTCTATGCGGTAGTCGCCAGCTGGCACATCGAGCGAGTAGCCTATGTTGGTATTGCCACTGCTCTCGGTTGCTTGTGTAATAATCGGAAAATTAAGCAAATCATTTGGTCCAGTATCTTCATCGTTTGTGTCGTTTTGAGTTGGGGCATTAGAATTATAATAACCAAAGGCTATACCTAATTGATCATTATTATAGATTTCATTGCCGAGAAATGTATTGTGGGTATTAGCAACATTAACAATTCCCACTTTATTATTTGCTATAACGTTCTTGTCAGACGAATTAGTACCGCCAACTAATACATTGCCCATGCTGCCATCGATGCGTATACCAGCTTCACGGTTACCTAAATCTATGTTTTTTGTTTTGTTCGTGCCAATATAATTTCGCTGAATGGTAACTTTGTTGTTATTGGTGCTGCCAGACCCATCATAAACACGGATCCCGTCATTAGAGCCACCAATAATGTTGTCTAGAACCTGTGTGTTAGAGCAATTATTGCCGCATTCAATAGATATGCCCTCATAGCCGTTGCCAATGATCGCGGTAGCATCAGCATTAACACCGATTTTATTGTTTTGAATTGTATTATTTGCACCACCTATAACAATTGCGTGGCCCCATTCATTGGTATCAACTATAACTGCGCCTGATATTACATTGCCGTCGGCCTCGGTGGCGCCCCCAATAGTTGAATTATTGAATTCTGTCCTGGTAGATAACAGGGTTCCAATATCACCAAATATCGCCGCAGTGCCGCTTAAATTCGTGCCTATCTTATTTGCGCTAAGAATGAAATTATTAAACGTTGCATAATAAGCATTTATTCTTGATAGTACATTGTGGGAAATAGTTACGTTGTTATAAACAGCACCGTTAAAACTAAGTATACTTCCTAGGCTATTCATGCCAGTTATGTCTGTGCCAATCAAATTATTCTTAATAACGTGATTGTTGTTGCCCGAAATGATAAAACGATATCGACCAAACAAATTCATATCACTACTACTATCGCCTCCGATTACTGCGGAGTCATTGTAAATGATGAGATATTGGCTATTGATGTCGCCAACGCCCTGGCTACCATCAGCTGTTGTGCCAAAGAAGTTACAACGTATTGTATTTGAATTACTAGAAATTCCAACAGCAGTGCCTACACCAAAAACTAGACCGTTTATTTCAGTGCCGTTTGCCCCAGCACCGCCAACTCCAATGCCAGCACCTTCTAGCACGACCTTAAGAGTTGAGCTAGTACCATTACATACCGATCCACTCTGCGACATGCCATTTACCTTCACCTGATCGGTAATAGTAATCCCGCCTGTGGTCAATACAATTGTATGTGGCCCGGCGCCTGATATTGCAAAATCAATCTGATCAGCCCCAGCATTACCATTGGCATCGGTAATAGCTTGGCGCAGAGAGCCGGCTCCAGAATCGTCGGTGGTAGTGACGGTGTAGGTAGCAGCTTTGGCAGTATTTGGCATAGCTAAGAAGCCGAGGGCTAGAGCAATAGTTGGTAGTACTAAAAGTAGCTTGAGTTTAGTGGCTGTCATACTCTACTCTTTCGTTTCTTTTTGGAATATATTCTCTGTCCTTTAAGGCCGGCGATACCTAATACTCCAGCGGCGATGAGAGCTAGAGCAATAAATAATCGTTGGTTGGTATGCTGGGGTTGGCCGGTGTTAGCTAGGCTTGAACTTGAGCTCGAACCCGATGGGCTTGGTGTGGGGGTGGGGGTTGGTGGTGTGGGTGTGGGTGGTACTAGGGTAGCTTGCACATCAGCAGCAAATTCAGAGGTGTGGCCAAAGCCATCATCACTAGCATCAGTCATAGTAGTAGTAGCTGTAATGTATTTAGAACCATCTACACCATTTGGGAGAGTAATAGTAACTTGTTTGCCAGTAACATCACCAGCTACTGTGTCGCTACCAATGTAGGTTTGGCCTTGGCCGTGGCCAGAAGGGTCAACATTATCGTTAGCAAAGAACTCTACTCTATAGCCAGTAGCGTCAGGCTCGGCATCGTTAATGTCTAAGTCATAGGTAATAGTTGCTTGGCCATTGGTAGAAGTAACTGATTGAATGACTGGGAAGTTCATGAACATATTAGGGCCTTCATCTGGGTCGCCTGAGTCGTTGGGATAGGGCTCGGGCGTGTCACATTGAAAGTCGGTATTAGTATCGTTGCATAGCCTAATTGCGCTACCAGTATTTTGTTCTATATCGTTGCCGATGATAGAGTTGTTTAAGGGTGCGGTGCCAAAACCTGCAATATTAATTACTACTACACCACTAGCTGTGTTATGGGCTATTTTGTTACCCGCACCAGCCGCTACGCCGCCAATTAGATTATTTGTACTATCGTTAGCAATACTAATTCCATTGGTAATAGTAGGATTAATAACTGGTGCTCCATTTTTATCTGTGCCTATATAATTGCCTTGTAAAACGTTTCCAGATGTATTAAATAAAATAATTTGATTTAAATTGTTCCCAGCAATTAAATTACGTGCTGCCAAGGCTGTACCACCAATGATATTATCTTGAGAACCTGTTATGGCGATGCCGAAGCCTGCGTTTCCCAATACTGTAAGCCCCGTACCATCTAGCCCTATATAATTACCTTGTATAACAGTACCTACAGATGTACCGCAAAGCCTAACTCCAGCATCTCCATTACCTGCTACAACATTATTAGCACCTGCTTCTGTGCCTCCTATAATAGTGTTGTTCGAGCAAACGTCAATACCTAAAAAATTACCCTGGCCAGTGACACCATCAACTGCAACACCTATATAATTACCACTTATTATAGAATCTGAGTTACCAGAAAGCAAACTTATCCCCCCTGAGTTATTACCCGATATTAAATTCCTATCAGCAGCAGATGTGCTACCTATATTAGCGTTATCCGCAAGAGGACTAAGTTCGATGCCCAAAGGATTATTTGTAATGTAATTACCTAAGATTGAGCTATTACTTGCATTTGAAAATATGCCGTTGTTTGTAAAATTATGAATACTTAAGCCCTTAATATTAACGTTACTGGCATCAATTGATAGTCCGTAACACCCTACTATCAGACTTGTGCCGTCTAGTTCAATAGTTAAGGTACCATTGAGCGGATCCGGTGCTACAGCAGTATTAACAGCTGAGCCAGGCTGAGAATAACCATCAATAGTTACACTTTTGGTAATAGCGTCATAACAACTAGCCGGTGTCAGCGTATGTACGCCAGTGCCAGCAATACCAAAATTAATAGTGTCGCCACCAGCTCCAGCATTGACTTCCTCTATAGCAGCTCTCAGAGTGCAGGTATCTAGAGCTGTGTGGCAGGCTAGGTCCCCAGGGTTGTCGTCGCTCTCATCGCCAATAGAGTCTACGGTGTAGGTACTAGCGGCGTGGGCTTTGTTGATTTGATGGGGGTAGAGGCCAAAACCAAGAGCTACCAATGCTGTTGCAAAAGATATAATAAAAACTAATTTTCTAAATACAGACAAAGGCAGATTAATAAGAATAAAAACCTCACAAAAAATAATAAATTCTTATGTATATTTTAACATAACTATAATAAAACCTGCAAGATTAGTTTTTTGCTTTGGTAGCGGGGGCAGGATGGTTTGGTAAACCAAACCTATGTAAAGTGCTTGGTCAAATCGCAAACAAGTTTGCTTTTGACGCTGCGCGCTTTAGTCTACCGAACCTTCGGGTTTCGAAACTTACTCATTACAATATAAAAGCACAACCGAAGTTGTGCTTTTATATTGGTAGCGGGGGCAGGATGGTTTGGTAAACCAAACCTACGTAAAGTGCTTGGTCAATGTGCAAACAAGTTTGCCTTTTGACACTGCGCGCTTTACTCCACCGAACCTTTGGGTTTCGAAGCTAGCTCAAGTACCAAGAAAAAAGCCCGACTGATGTCGGGTTCTTTTCTTGGTAGCGGGGGCAGGATTCGAACCTGCGACCTCCAGGTTATGAGCCTGACGAG
>CAZEIU010000014.1:0-1527 GCA_964512085.1 uncultured Candidatus Saccharibacteria bacterium | reverse complement strand
TTGGTAGCGGGGGCAGGATTCGAACCTGCGACCTCCAGGTTATGAGCCTGACGAGCTGCCACTGCTCTACCCCGCGACGTCGAAAGTGTATTTACACTTTCGACGAACACAATAATGTATTCGTCTGCAGTAATCACACCACTTTCTCCTCTTCCAAAAAACAAACATTCACTAAAGTTCATTAGGTTTGTTTTTTGGGTTTTGGACAGAAGAGATACTAAGGAATTATAGCGCAAATCTGATAATTATTCAACCCCACCCTTTTATTCCGACTATTGAAGCAACATTAACGATTGCGAACATATTTTATAAAGATAGAAGCGAGGACTGTCTGACGCTCCGATCAAAAACGGAAGGAGTTCCGCAGCTTCATCTTAGAAAATAGCAGAGCAATCTATAAAGTTGCGAAACTAAGTCGGCAGATTTGGTTCTTTGACTGCACAAAGAACCGCCACCCACGTAGGGAATGAATTTTATTAGAAAACTTTTACTTCCTTTGGGCAAAAATATTAGTTTTGGCTACCAAACAAAAAATCTATCCACTGTTGCCAGTTAGATTTACTGGCTTCTATCTCGTCTGCTGTTCTTAAGTCTACTGTCTCGGCCCGCACTTCTTGTGTTGTGTTCGAATCTTTTTTGATTATCACTACCGATTCGCCTGGAGCTTGCATGCCTAGCTTTTCGCGCGCCAGCCTGTCTTGATAGCTAGCAGTTCTGTAGTAAGTAACCTTGTAGCCTAGTTCTTCTATTTGCGATTCTAATTGTGATATTTGAGTTTCTAGCTCTTCAGATTTGGCTCGCAATTGGTAATTCTTACCAGTCTCGTTGGTTAAAATTGCAAACATGTATATCAAAAACAGTAGTCCTATCCAAAAAACTATTTTGCCGATATTATAAACTCTGCTACGCATAAGAACTATTATAACACTCTACAAAAAACTAATAGTAAGGTGCTTTTGTTTGGCGAGTGGATACTCAAAATGTTTGCGTTTGGTAGCCATAGCCTCAAGCCGACTTTGGTTTTTGACTCTACCAATCATCTGCCAGTGAGCAATATCTAGGCTATTTTTGTTTATCTCAATATCTAACCAGTGCATATGATTACGGCTTATATATGTTTTGGGTAAACCCAAGCGAGCACTACAAACCTCAACCATCTCGGTGCCACAACCACTATTGGCATAAAAACCATTATTGATAGCCAAAACTTGAGGTCGATGGGTGTGTCCGGTAATATAGCCAAGGTTTTTATTGGCCAAGATAAGCTTGCGGGCCTTTTCTATTGCTGGTTTGTTGTGATTAACTTCGCCCTCTACTCCTGGAATTATTTTGGCCCTAGAGAGTAATCGCTGAGTAATAAAAAAGCCGCCAGCTAACAAAACAAGGGCGTTAATTAAAACTGCTAGCTCAGTAAACAATACAAGTTGGGTAATTTTACCTATCGAGGCGCCACTACTTACAAAGAAGCTATATTCGACAAAGATTCTTAACACCAGCAAAGCCGCAAGCGGCACAAACAGCCACCAT
>CAZEIU010000013.1:0-20711 GCA_964512085.1 uncultured Candidatus Saccharibacteria bacterium | reverse complement strand
TGGCAACCTGCCATACAGCGTTACATCTGAGCAGCTTGCTGAAATATTTGGTGAGGGCGCAGAAGTTGTTTCTGCAAACGTCATCACCGACCGTATGAACGGTAGAAGTAAAGGCTTTGGTTTTGTTGAATTAGCTGAAGATGCAGATCTAAATGCTGTTATCGAAGCTATGAACGGCAAAGAAATCGAAGGCCGAGCTATTACTGTTAGCGAGGCTAAGCCTCAACAGCCACGAGACTAAACTTAATATTTAAGTTAAATCGTATAAAAGCAGAGCTTATTAAAAGCTCTGCTTTTATTTTGATAAATACATATACCGCGCCATTTTAAATAATTGTATACATAATTAAAAAACTCTCAAATCGATTTGAGAGTTTTTTGCTATTCTGTATTTGATTTTAAAAAACAAACTGGCGTCGCCTTAGGGGCTTCGCCAATCTGTTGAAAAGAGCTTTGTTTTTGTTTTGAGTAATTTTAGTGTGCAGCACTACATCTATAATAGCGCTTATGAATGCACGTTGTCAACAACTTTTTTTAAAAGTTTTTTGTTATTCAAAATGGCCGCTGCGCGCTAACACGTTTTGTTTGAGTCGTTCTGTAAATATCTCTTGAGCTTTTTTTGCGTTTTGAGGGCTGCCTGCCCAGGTCTTCATGGCCTCTTGTTGTACTGCTCTTGAGAAAGAAAAAGTGATTGGCCAAGGTGGGTTTTTGGCTATTTTACAGATAGAATTAAAGTTTTTGGTAGCTTGCACAGGGGATTGACCGCCAGATAAAAACACAATACCACCAACCTCATCGGGTACTCTTTGGCTAAGTACTCTAAGAGTAGAAGTAGCTACCTCATCTGTAGGAGTTGGGGAGTTGTATTTACTTCCAGCCAAAACCATACTGGTTTTAAGAATTACACTATTAAGGTCTACCTTGTAGGCTATTAGCAGATCAAAAAGAATCCTAAGTACATTTTCAGTGGTAGCTACAGACTCTTTGAGGCTGTGTGTGCCGTCGTACAGTACTTCTGGCTCAACAATTGGCACCATACCAAGCTGTTGAGTAATAGCAGCATATCTAGCCATGCTGTTAAGATTGGCATGTACTGCTACAGAAGTTGGTAGGTGCTTTTCGCTATCGATACTGAATGCACTACGCCATTTCGTAAAGCTTGCTCCCATAGACTTATACTCCTCGAGTCTTGCAGCTAAACCGTCGAGACCCTCAGTAATGGTTTCGGGTTCAAAAAAGGGCAGGGGCACAAGACCTTCGTCTACCTTTATACCTATAAGCACCCCTAATTCTATCAGTAGGTCGGTAAATTTTTTACCATCGGATACCTTTTGCCTAATAGTCTCATCGTATAAGATTACACCACTAATATATTGTGCGAAGTTAGGCGTTTGAAGCAATAGCTCGCGCCATTCCTTGCGTTTATCTTTGCTCTGCGCAATACCAAGCTCAGAAAAACGCTTATTGGCCGATTTAATACTCTCATCTGCAGCTAAAATACCTTTATTGCTAGTAAAAAGAGTAGAAATAATCTGATTGGGGGTAAGTTTTAAAGCCATTGCTGTAATTATAATACAATCATAAGAGTTTTGCATGCCTATAGAATTGATTAATTATAATAACTACATAAAAGTAATGCTAAAGCATCTAATATATGTGGCTAGATGTCTATTTTACAGATTAAAAAGCAAATATAAACTTACTATGAAAAATACTCTGAATTAAAAAGTTGCTCAATTATTGCTTAATCTCACGCTCTACATCGCGCAAAACATCGCGTTTTTTGATAGTTTCGCGTTTGTCATATTTCTTTTTGCTTGACGCTACTCCAATGTCGAGCTTTATAAGCCCTCTAGTGGATCGCATTTTTATTGGTATAATTTGTTTATTTTCTGATTCAACTAGGTCTTTTAGCTTATTTATCTCATTACTTTTTAAGAGTAATTTTCTAGGATTAAGGGGGTCATAGCTGGCGATGTTTGAAGCCAGCTTATAGGGAGATATATGACACCCTATCAGGTACGGTTCATTATTTTTAAAACTAATGTAGCTACCTTTTAGGCTAACTGCACCAGATTTGGCGCTCTTTACCTCTTGTCCGGTAAGGACTAATCCAGCTTCTAATATATCGGTAATATTATAATCAAATTTGGCTCTTTTGTTGTTTGCAATAACACTCATAGATATTATTATAAACCAATTCTTTAGATCACATGTAAAAAAAATAATTTACAGGTATAATAAAAAACATGACTAGTCTAAAACAGTATATCAATAGCATTATTTCTGATAGTGTACACAATCTTTACCGTGAAGCTGAATTAACTGTAAATGTAGAATATTGTGATATTAAATTTGGGCATTTTAGTACTAATTTTGCCTTAGCAAATGCCAAAATACTAAAGCAAAAACCCTTAGATATAGCTAATAAAATTACCACAAAACTTGCTAAAGTAGATGAATTTAAATCTGTTAATGTGGTTGAACCTGGGTTTGTTAACATTACTTTAGAAAACACCGTTCTACAAAAATTTATAGACGAAGTAGGTAAGGATACGAGTGCCTATATAGGCAAACCAGGTAGGGGCAAGAAGATGGTTATAGATTACTCGCATCCAAATATCGGCAAACCTATGGGCGTGCACCATCTTTTATCTACAGTCATTGGTGACTCTATAAAATTACTACATAGACAGATGGGCTATGAAGTGATTGCCGATAATTTTATTGGTGATTTGGGCACGCAATTTGGTAAGCTTATTCATGCAGTCAAAACCTGGGGCAATATAGAAGAAATTGAAAAAAACCCCGTACCAGAACTACAAAAACTATACGTAAAGTTTCATATTCAAGCTGATAGCGACGAAAAACTTGATGATGCAGGTAGATTAGAATATAAAAAACTAGAAGAGGGTGATCCTGAAAATAGAGAGCTCCTCAAGAAGATTCAAGATTGGAGTAAGGCAGATATGCAACAGATATACAACGCCCTAAACATCCAGTTTGACTACATGCATGGAGAAAGTTTTTACGAGGACAAGTTAAGAGATATTATTCAGCTAGGTGTAGAAAAGAAAATATTTAAGGAAAGCCAAGGTGCATTGGTCTATGAATCTAATAATCCGGAGGAGCCCCCGGCTTTGGTAAGAAAGAAAGACGGTACCAGTTTATATCTCACAAGAGATCTTGCTCGCATAAAGTACTGGAACGAGACTTGGCACCCAAACATTATGGTAGTAGTAGTTGATTTAGCACAAAGCTTTCAGATTAAACAGCTATTTGAGGTAGCAAAAGCACTTAGCCTTACTGAGGCCCAAAATATTCACGTAGGGTTTGGACGTATGAGTTTTAAAGACGGCTCAATGAGTACTCGTAAGGGTAATATCATTTTGATTTCTGACCTAATAACAGAAACCAGGAAGAGGGTACAGAAAAATATAGAGGATAATGATTCCTCACTTACAACTGAAGAAAAGTCTGAACTTTGCAACAAACTAACTGTTAATTGCCTAAAGTATAATATTTTGCGACAAAATAGGTTGAGCAACATTACCTTTGATTGGAATACCATGTTGAGTCTAGAAGGTAACAGCGCGCCTTATTTGGCCTATACAATAGCAAGAATGAACTCTATACAACAAACGTGTACCGATAATTCTATAGGTCAGGAGACAAACCAAAGAGAGCTAGAAGGCGACGAGATAGAGCTTGCGTTGCACATCAGTATGGCTACTCAGGTATTCAACCAAGCCTTAGGTGAATTTGAACCGAGCAACATTGCCGATTTTTGCTATCAATTAGCGCATATATACAACAGGTTTTACCACAAGTATAAGATAATTGAAGATAATCAGATAAACCAACTTAGATTAATTCTCAATAATACATCTCTAGAAATAATGAAACTTTGCTTCTCAGTATTGGGTCTCAGCCTTATAGAAAAGATGTGAGTATATTAATTTGTGTGTTTTTTTACTAATTATAGTGTTGTAAAAAAAGTATATATATTAAATATTTGAGTAATTATATGATTGAAAATAATGTTGTTTTAAAAACTACATAATGATATTCATAAGATTCTCAATTACTTGTATTAGCTGCGTAGCTACTTAATTTTTCTGCACAAAAATAAACAATCACTTTGGCTATCTATTGCCAACAGGGAGTCCAGTAACTTCTTGTATTGGTTAATATATGTATAATAAAACTATGGTGGATATAGAATCGCTCAATAGAGAGCAACGCAAAGCAGTATTGCACGATACGGGTCCAGTTTTGGTGGTAGCGGGCGCGGGGACTGGTAAAACAGCCGTTATAAGCGCACGTATAGCATATTTAATTACTAAGCGTGGCGTTCGCCCAGAAAATATTTTAGCTTTAACTTTTACTGATAAAGCAGCTACTGAAATGCAAGATAGAGTAGATTCTATTATCTCTTACGGAGCCTTAGATTGTGACATATCTACCTTTCATTCATTAGGTGATAAAATATTGCGTGAGAACTCTCACGATATCGGTTTACCATCTGATTTTGTAGTAATGTCCAAATTTCAGCAAATACTTCAAATGCAAGAAGTTATAGAAAAGCTTAGGCTCAAATATCACAAATCTTTATCTAATCCCTATAGTTTTGCCGAGTCGTTACTACAGTTTATTTCTAAGCTTAAAGACGAGAACATATCGCCGAGTAAGTTCGATAAATTCTTTAAAAATCGCTCAAAGAGCTTAAAAAAACTAGATTCCCAGGAGTACATAAGAGTAAATGAACTTAATAAAATATATAAATCATACAACGAGATTTGCTTACAGAAAGGTTTAATCGATTATGGTGACCAGATCGTAAAAGTAATTGAGCTCTTAGGGAAAAACAGCAGCATCTTAAACAAGTATCAAAAAAAGTATCAGTATATATTAATAGATGAGTTTCAAGATACTAATTATTCCCAGGCTTATTTAGTAAAGTTGTTGACTAATAAACAACAAAATATAATGGTTGTAGGTGATGATGATCAGTCGATATATAGATTTAGAGGAGCAAATATAAAAAACATATTAAGTTTCGAAGAAGAGTATAAAGACGTAAAAAAAATAGTATTAAAGAAGAACTATCGCTCTACTCAGTTAATATTAGATAAATCATATCAGTTTATACAGAACAATAATCCTTATCGCCTCGAAATAGAAGCAAAAATAAACAAAAAACTGATTAGTTCAACTAAAATTAAAGGTGAGTTAGCGCTAAATGAATATTCTACCAGCATTGAAGAGGCTAGACAGGTGGCAAAGAGCATAGCCGACCTTAATAAGAGCAAAGTTGTGGAACTTTCAGAGATAGCAATTTTATTGAGAAAAAATAATCAGGCTCAATTGATTGGCAGGGCACTTGAAGAAGAAGGTATAGATTTTGTAATAGCTGAAAGCCTAGATTTATTTGAACAACCAGAGATAAAAACTCTATTAAACATTATTCAGGTTATAAATGATCCAACTGCGTCTCAAGCCATGTATGGATTATTGGTGTCTGATATGTATAATATCTCATTAGATGAGATTGTCGAACACAGTTCAAGAGCGGCAAGGTCGCATGTGCCTTTAGAACAGTATCTGAAAGACAATATTAAGGAAAATACAAAGGTAAGCGCTATTCTTACTGATGTCTCACAATTTAGACAGTTTGCCAATCAAATGTCCGCGGGCCAGTTACTATATAAGTACCTAGTGGAGAGTGGATATCTCAATAGGTTGATCGTGGAAGCAGAGACAGATTCAAAATCAGCTATGAGAATTCAAAATATCTCACAGTTTTTTTCACTAATACAAGACTTTGAAAAAATTAATAGTCAAAACCCTGATATAAATTCTTTATGGCGGTATATAAGCAATGTTTTGAGTTCTGATGCCGAAGTCTTGATTCAGCCATCGCCGTTAGACACTAATGCTGTTTCAATACTAACTGTCCATAGATCTAAAGGGTTAGAATTTGATACGGTATATATAGTTGACTTAACAGAACAAACTTTTCCCTCTACAAACAGACGAGACAAAATTGGCATACCAGAAGGTCTTTTTAATGAAGATCAGCTAGAGTTAAATTGGCACATACTTGAAGAAAGAAGATTGTTTTATGTAGCAATGACACGAGCTAAAAAGAGGTTGTATCTAAGTTTTGCCAGAGACCATGGTGGCAAAAGACTTAAAAAACCCTCACGCTTTGTTACCGAGGCTTTTGGTGAAAATTTAGTAACTAAGAAAGTTCAAAATAAAAGCAATCGTATCGATTTTATTACTGCATTCGAAAAACTACCCCCAACCCAAAAAAGCCCCATAGCAAAATACTTTAAAAGTGACGGCTGGCTTCATTTGAGTACTAATCAGATTGCAGCCTATCTAAGATCACCTAAGGAGTTTTGGTATTTCGATGTATTAAGCTTGCCTCAGGGGCCATTCCATTCACTTGTATATGGTACGGCTATCCATGCTGCTATAGAAATGTACTATAGATCTCGACTGGTAGGTAAAATACCAAATTTAGATAAGCTATATGAAGTTTATGACAAGAGCTGGAGCAGTGAAGGATTTGTATCCTTAGAACATGAGAAAGAAAGATATAAAAAAGGTAGAAATACTTTAAAAAAATTCTATCAAAAACAAAATAAGTTGTCAAAAATACCACAGTATATTGAAAAACCTTTTGTTTTAAGACTTAAAGACTTAAAACTAGAGATCAGTGGAAGGTATGACGCCGTTTTTATAGATAAAACAGGCTGTGAAATAAGGGATTTTAAGACAAGTGACGTAAAAGATTCGAATAAAGCCAAGAATAAGCTAAAAGAAAGTATTCAAATGCAAATATATGCCATGGCTTGGGAAGAATCAAATGGAGAAGCAGTTTCATCAATTAGTTTACATTTCGTAGAGCACGATATTATTGCAAAATCAAACAAAGTAAGCAAGCCAAGAACATTAAGGTTGCTCAAAGAAGTAAGTGATGGCATCAGAAACTCAGACTTTGAATCTAAAGGAGCTAGCCAAGTAAAGCTGGATAGATATCTATGAGCGAATCTATCGTAAGAGATGAAGAATGGCTGGAGAATTTATTATCTGACATCTGGTATAAGTATTTCTTTGATGTAACTCAAGATAATAATGTAAAAATAGTATTTGGTAGAAAAGCTAAAAGGCGACTCGGGTCAATTAGTTTAGATCCAAATGACAGAAAGACTACTATCATTACTGTTAATCGGCTATATCAAGACCCATTTGTACCAGAATATGTTGTTGTAGCCACTATCGTGCATGAAATGACACATTACGCACACGGTTTTAACTCACCTCATAAGCAAAAACATAAATATCCGCATAGCGGAGGTGTTATAAGAAAAGAATTTGCCGAACGTGGTCTAGAAAAGTTGTATATAAAACAACAAAAGTGGTTAAAAAGTAATTGGCAAACGGTTATTAATAAGCATTTTGTTCAAAAACCAAGCTATTCTAGAATCCGCATTTACGGTAGCAAAAATAATACTATCAAAAAGCCTTGGTGGATTAGAATTAGCTAATATTAAATTAGTTATTCAACTTGCAAGTAAAAATTACCCGTCATAAAAGAAAAATACTAATAAATAAATATTAATATAAAACGTTGCTTTCAAGCAATTTTGACTGAAAATATAAAAAGTGACGGGTTAAAAGAAAACTAAGTGATTGTATTGGATAGAAACTAAGAATATAATTTATTTATGAAGTCATCCCCCCGCAAAGTAAAAAAAAGTGACTATAAAATTAGTATAAAGGGCTCTTCTGGGTACACCAAAACCAAAAAAGCTAAATTAAGATCTAGACAATTAGCCCAGAAGCTTACCGTGACACAAGCCAAAAAGTATCTTTTATATGCTTTGCTGTGTTTTTTAAGTGCTCAGCTGATAAAATTTATTCTTTATAGTGTGCTTTTTACAGGAGATACGTCTCCTTCGGGCATAATATTTTTATTAATAGTGTATCTACAAATTGGTTTATTGTTATTTACTTTTGTTTTTATTGTTTTAGCGATATTTAAAGCTTTACAAAGACTATTTATTGAATTTTAGTAAGTAGTACTGTTCGTGCTATTATCGGTTATGATATAATTTTTAGTATCATGTTTAGTAACGTATTAATTATTTTATTATTATTCTTATTGTTATTTCTAGCTATAGCTATAGTTTATTTAATTTTCAGTATTAAAAAGCAGAATCCTGGCGACATAAATGGAATTGGCGATCTCAAGCAAGATATTCAAGGTTTAGCCCATCATTTAACCCAATCTCAGGGCCAAATTCAAGATAGGATAGACCATACTCAAACTATCACTAATGAATCAGTACAAAAACAACTGAGCGAATCAGCAAAACTAATTGCTGATGTAAGCAATAGATTGACTAAACTAGACGAAACCAATAAAAGGGTAGTAGACGTTGCCGATGAACTCAAAACCTTACAAAATATACTTTCAAACCCTAAACAGAGAGGAGTTTTGGGCGAGTATTACTTAGGGTCGGTTCTTGAGAATGTATTGCCCCCCGATCAGTATAAGCTTCAATATAAAATTGGTAGAGGAGAAGATGACAAGGATTTAGTAGTAGACGCTGTTATTTTTTTGCAAGACAACAAGGTGCTACCTATTGACTCAAAATTTAGCTTAGAAAATTACAATAGACTAATAGAAACCGACTATATTACCTTAAAAGCAGCTATTATCAAGCATTTTAAAATAGATTTGAAGACCAGAATAGACGAAACATCTAAATATATTCAACCAAATCTCAATACTATGGATTTTGCGTTTATGTTTATTCCGTCAGAAGCTATATACTATGATCTATTAGTTAATAAAATTGGCGCAATTCAAACAAGCTCACAGGACCTAATTGAATATGCTTTTAGAGAAAAAAGAGTAATTATAGTATCTCCAACTTCATTCTTAGCTTATTTACAGACTGTAATGCAAGGTTTGCGAAGCCTTCAGATAGAAGATCAGGCCAAGGAAATTCAGAAAAGAGTAGGTTTGCTAGGTAAACACATAGGTAACTACGATGAATATATGCACAAACTTGGTAATTCGCTCGGTACAACTGTAAATCACTATAACACTGCACACAAAGAATTAAAAAAAATAGATAAGGATATAGTAAAGATTGCATCAACCGACAACGTAGTGGAGTCTATTGAGCTAGAGAAGCCTCGATTAGACGAATAAAATACATTTGTTATAATAAGACCATGAAAACTGTATTTTCAGGATTAAAGCCATCGGGGGATATGACCATAGGTAATTATTTGGGGGCTATGAAGCACTGGCCAAAGTATCAAGATGCTAATACTAGGACTATCTTTTTTGTACCCAATTTGCATGCCATAACTGTGCGACAAGACCCCAAAGAACTGCACAAAAGGACGCTTGATCTTGTGGCGTGGCTTTTAACGGTTGGTATCGACCCTCAAAAATCGATAATTTTGGTACAGTCTTTGGTTCCGGCGCATGCCGAGCTAAGTTGGGTACTAAACAACTACGTAACTATGGGTGAGCTTTCACGTATGACTGAGTTCAAAGACAAATCAAAAAAGCTAGGTAAAGAAGGTCAGTGGGCAGGGCTTTTTAATTATCCTGTGCTAATGGCAGCCGACATCTTATTATATGAAAGCAATGAAGTACCGGTAGGCGAAGACCAGAAGCAACACATAGAGCTTACAAGAGATATTGCAGACAGATTTAATAAGTTGTACGGCGAAACGTTTATTATACCCAAAGCAGTTATGCCAAAATCTGGCGCTAGGGTTATGAGCTTGGACAATCCCTCAAAAAAAATGAGCAAATCTGATAGTCCTGATAGTTTTATTATGCTTTCTGAGCAACCTGAGGCAATAAAACAGAAATTTAAGCGTGCAGTAACCGACTCTGACAATCAAATTAAATACGATAAAGAGAACAAACCAGAGATCTCTAATCTTATTGAAATATATAGCGGCTTTGCTGAAGAAAGTGTAGAAAGTATTGTATTGAAGTACCAAGGTAGAGGTTATGGTGATTTAAAAAGTGACCTAGGAGATTTGGTTGCTACAGAACTAACCAAACTTCAGACTGTATTTGCTAAGAATAGGCAAGATGAAGACAAGTTAATGCAAATTATTATGGATGGCAGCAACAAAGCTTCTGAAATAGCCAACCAAAAACTAGTAAAAGTTAAACAAAAAGTAGGTTTGTTGTAATATAATCTACAATAACCTACAGATTAAATTGTAGAAAATACGTTAATATATATTGACATAAGCATAAGCATTTGCTACAATTGTACTAAGAAATAGTTCATTAAAAACAAAAACAAAGATGCCACACATTTTCGTTCAATATAGTATTTTTACGGACCCATGAACTCTATAATGGTCCCGTCTTTCGCACAGCGGGGAAGACCTGGCTCATAAAAAGCAGCCCCCTTGCTTTTTATGACCAGTTTTTCCCTACTGTTCGAGGTTTTGTAGTCTCACCTTGCAGTTTCTTGTACCTTTAGGTGAGCTAATTATCATTCCGAAGGAGACAGCTGCTATTTGTGCCTATTATACATCTATTGATGTTAGATATAAGGGCGCAAATAGCAGCTGGACTACCAGAAGAGTGGTAGGGAAGTCGTCAACCATAGTATTTTGTTCTTTGCAAAACTATGTCTTGACAGCAAATCTATCTGTTTTAGATCATCTCTAGAGCAGACCGCCCCTCCGGGCCAGCGTGTGCTAATTAAAGTTTAACTTTTCAGGGCAGGTACGTTGGCCCGTAACCATATTTTTTGAAATAATAACTATTACTATAACTAAAACCACCACTTGTACGGTGGTTTTTAATTATATAAATTATTTGAACTGTCAGATTCTAATAACAGAATAGGTGATTAGGTTCCATTATAATGTCAAAAATTGCTAACAATAATTAATTGTCTTATCCACAGTCATCCACAGTCATATAATAAATATAAAGTTATTAAATGATTGAATATTAATAATTTTGATATGCGACTATAGATTTTAATATATGTATGCAAAGGTATTTTTATAGTAATTATTGAAATGTAGTATTAGAATAAAAAAGGTGTTCAATAAATACTTTGCTTTTCACCATATAAAAAAGTAGTGCAATAAAGTACTTAATATGTGTGCAAATTTAAGCTTTAACTAATGGTTTTTGTTATGCTGTACTTATAGCTATTTTTATCAGATAATATATATACAAATGAGAAATAGAACGATTGTTTTAACAGATGTAGCTTTAGCAGCCCTTACGATAGGGCTGGGGGGATGGTTATTGTATATAATACTTAATTATTCTCCAAAAAAAGTTGGACCTGCAGTAATAACCTTTTGGTTTGTAGGTGTATTGCTAGTACTTTCTTCTCTTATTGTATTGATTGACTATAATTGGAAGTTAAGAAGAGAAGCGAACAGGATGCAACCCAATAAAGCATTAGTATCATCTCTTAGAACAGGTCTTTTATTTGGTTTTACAGCAACAATTTTAATAGCACTATCAAGCTTGAGAAGCTTAAGTCTACGTGACGTAATTTTGTTTTTGTTGACTGTAGTGATTATTGAGTTGTTCTTTAGAACAAGAAAGAAATAAGATATGGACATATTAAAAAATCCAGAAGAATATTTAAGTAGTGCTAAAAACAAGTACGCAAAAGTTAAGTCGCAGTCAGAACTAAATAATGTTAAATCTGAATATCTAGGTGCAAACAGCGAGCTTATATTAGCTCTAAAAAAACTCAAAACACTCGATGCAGATCATAGAAAGAAAGCCGGCCAACAATTAAATAACTTACGTAGCTCTATACAGAATCTAAATAGTTTGACGCAAAAAAAGCTTATTGAAAAGAAAAACTACAAACCTGTAGACATGAGTGCGCCCGCAACAACATCGCCTGCCGGCTATGGGCACGTACACCCAACAAGTGCAGTATTAAAAGAAACTTACCAGATATTTGGTAGCCTTGGGTTTGCAATAGTTGATAGTGACGAAATCGAAACTGATTGGTATAATTTTGAAGCTCTTAATATGCCTGCCGACCACCCAGCAAGAGAGATGCAAGATACTTTTTATATAGATAATGGTAAAAATAATCTATTGCCACGTTCTCATACATCTGGAATGCAGGTGAGATTTATGGAAAAAAATAAACCTCCATTTAAGATAATCGTGCCTGGCAGGGTATTTAGAAATGAGAACGAAGACGCTACTCATGCGTGGATTTTTAATCAGGTAGAAGGACTAGTAGTAGGTGAAGGTGTGTCAATGTCTGATCTTAAAGGTACGTTGCTTGCTGTGGTAAGGGGGATATTAGGTGAAGAAGCCGATATAAGATTTCGTGCTAGTTACTTTCCATATACTGAGCCGTCGGTTGAATTAGATTGCAAATATAATGGACGTTGGCTAGAACTGGGTGGTGCCGGCATGGTGCATCCAGATGTTTTAAGAAACGGCGGTATAGATCCAGAGAAATATTCTGGCTTTGCCTTTGGCTGGGGAGCTGAAAGATTTGCTGTAATCAAATATGGACTGACTGATTTGCGCGAATTATGGCGTCCACGTTTTAATTTCTTGGAGCAATTTTAATGAAAGTATCAATTAATGCAATCAACCAGCATTTTAAGAAGCCTTTATCGACCGAAGATATTGTGTCAGCCTTGGAGAAGACTGAAGTTGAGATAGAAGAAATTATTAGAGCGCACAAGCTTGATAAAAAAATCGTAACTGCAAAAGTTTTGAAGGTAATAGATCATCCAAACTCCGATAGGTTGCACTTGGCAGATGTAGAATTTGGTAAAGGAAAAAAAATTACCATAGTTTGTGGCGCTCCAAACTTAGCCGAAAACATGGTAGTGGCCTTGGCACAAGTAGGCTCTGTATTGCCTAGTGGAGATAAGATAGCAAAAGTAAAGATAAGAGGAGTAGAGTCGAGAGGTATGCTCTGCTCAGAAAAAGAGCTAGCTCTTTCAGATGACCACTCAGGTATAGCTGTTCTCGACCCCAGTCTCCCCTTAGGAATATCATTGTGCGACATAGAGTTATTTAGCGATATCATAGACATTAAGACACCTACTAACCGTTGGGATATGCTCTCAATTGAAGGTTTGGCGCGCGAAATTTTTTCTAATAATAATTCTTGCGTGTTGGTCAATATGCCGACGAAAGAAATTAAATTTGAAGACAGAGAAATAGTACAAGTTATCGATAAACAGGCTTGTAAAAGATTTATTAGCATAAAACTTAAAATTGATAATAAAGTAAAGTCGCCGTCGTGGCTTGTGGATAACTTGAGGGCTGCAGGAATGCGATCGATAAACGCAGCGGTAGATATTACCAACTATGTAATGCTTGAAACAGGACAGCCCTCTCATGTATACGACTCTGCAAAATTGAGTGGTAGTTTAAAAGTAAGGTCGGCTAAAAAAGACGAACGTCTTACTACCCTAGATTCAATCGATCGAGTTCTAAGTAAAGAAGATTTGGTAATAGCTGATAATAGTGGAGCGCTTGGTTTGGCCGGTATAATGGGCGGTGCTAAAACGGAGATAAGTATGGACACCACAGAGGTTATACTTGAAGTGGCTAATTTTGATAAGACTCTTGTGCGTAAAAGCGCAATGCGACAAAAAATTAGAACCGAAGCCAGTGCTCGATTTGAAAAAGGACTGCCTCTCCCCCTTTGCGAACTTGCAGCTAAAAGACTTTTGTACTTGTTTGAAGATATTTGTAATGCCAAGATTATTAATAACGATGCCAACGATCAGATTTATGCTTGGCCATGGATTCAACATGTGGGCGTACGCATAAGAAATGCCGAAAAGTTTTTGGGTGTAAAGCTTGACGAAAAAGAAGTTATTAGCGGACTTAAAAGGAGAGGTTTTGAAGCCGAACATTTCTCTATTGTCAAAGAAGCCAGAAAGCATTTAGGTAAACCCTATAAGTGGGGTGCCAACTTTAAGCAAGATGGTAGTGATGCGTTTGATTGTTCTTATTTAATCGATTATATCTACTCACTCATAGGTGTATATGTAGGTCACACCGCTCTTGCTCAGTATGAACACGGTGAAAGTATTGAAATTAAAGATCTAAGACCTGGTGATGTAGTTTTTTATGAAGGCAAGATAGAAAAATCTGTCACGGATCATTATTATATCAAGGATAATAATGGACAGCATCGTAAAAAAACTTTGTCACAAGAAAAGAAAGTTGGTCATAACGGTATTTACTTGGGCAATCATCAGGTGATAATGGCGGCCGAATATGAATATAAAAATAAAAAATGGGTGAAGAGAAAAAATAAAGGCGTAATAATTGTTCAGCTAAAAGAATTTATAAATAATCCAAGTTATCTTGGAGCGCGACGCTATGTTAAAAACTTCAATCATATAATCGCCGTAACTGCACCATGGTGGCGCAATGACATTAGAATAGAACAAGACATGTATGAAGAGATAGCAAAAATAGTAGGTTACGATAATCTACCTGCTACTTTGCCACAACTCCCCCCTACTTCTACCGTGAATCATCAAATTGTATTACAAATACAAAACTTAAAAGATCTTCTTATAGATCGTGGTCTATTTGAGGTTATGACATACTCATTTGTTAGCCAAAAGCATTTAGAACTTGGCAGTAGCGATAAAGACAAACACTTAAAAATAATAAACCCATTAAGTAAAGAACAAGAGTACTTGAGAAGTAGTCTACTAGTAAGCCATATAAATTGCGTTTCTAAAAATAGTAACTACCATCAGCAACAATATGGTTTTTTTGAAACCTCACGTGTATATACTAAAAGCAGTAGCAAAGAGTATAAAAAAGAACATTGGTTGCTAGCTATTACTATGGTAGGTAAAGACTCGCTTGAGCGCCTTAAGTCGTATTTAGACACTTTGGATGTTAAATATAATTGGAATATCAATTATTCACTTATTCAAAATAACTCCATGATAAATTCTAGAACAGCAGGAATTAAGATTGGCAAACAAGTAAAAGGATTGTATGGACAAATTAGCCCTAGCGTATTAAATCAATTAAAAATTAATGAGGAAGTAAGTTTTGCCGAGATAAGTATTGATACCGATTTATTAAACTACAAACAAAGTGTTTTGAGACAAGTACCACTATATCAACTCATAGATAGAGATATTACTCTTGAATTGAGCGACAAGGCTTGGTGGCAAGATATAAAACAAACTTTACAGGGTATAGAAAAAGTAATCAATGTTGATTTTATTAGTGAATTTAGTAATGATTCTTTGCAAGAAAAATCTAAAAAACGAATTAGTTTTAAGGTTGTTTTAGATTGTGGCCCACAGCCAGAAAGCCAAGAAATAGATACTGCAATATCTAACATCATCCAGAAGCTAGAGATGAGCGATAAAATCGGTAAAATAAAAGTTTGTTAGAACTTAAGTAATATGTAGCAAAATTATAAGCATAAGCTGTATAATTAGTTCATGGAATCGCAAAACAAAGTAGCTCATAGTCATAAGCTACATTTGCCAAAAATAATGTCTTACTCTGGTCAAAAACCAAGCCGTCAGGCAAGAATTGGGTTTGTGATTATTGCTATCGTGTTATTGTATTGCTTTGTTGATCTTTTGCTCTCAGCTATGACTATGGGAAGAATTTTTCCTGGCGTTTCGGTTGCTGGCAAAGACATGAGTTTTAAAACTAGAGCTCAAGCATACCAAATAATAAAAGATGAGCAGTTACAAAAATCTTTTACTGTGAAAGTGGGCGACAAGACATTTACGGCAACAAGTGCAGATTTGGGTGCGAATTATGATCTGCAAACAAGTGTTAATACGGCTTATTCAGTTGGGCATGATCAACCCTTGCCGTTAATAGGACTTGCCACTATTGGAAACCGAGGTCAAAATGGCTTGGCTTACGAACTTAACCAATCGGCATTAAAAGACTTCACTAACTCAGTAATTAATTCTGTAGGTTATAGCGCTACTAACGCAACGCTTAAGATAGAGAATGGTCAAATTATAGTTGTGCCCGATAAGAATGGATTAAGGGTTGATGAAAAGAAATTACGTCGCATATTGTCTTTAGCACTTGCTGACGCTAAAAATGAGAATATTTTTCTCGAACCTCAAGTACTAGAAGCAGAGATAAAAGCCAAAGATACCCAGCCTGCCAAAGCAGAAGCTGAGAAATTACTTCAATCGAGTATTGTGCTGAGCTATGAAGGAAAAACATTTGCTGCTACTCAAGACCAAATTGGTCATATGATAACTTTTGAAGAACAAGAAGACAATAGCGGCAAAAAAACACTTGTTGCAAAAGTCGATAGTAAGCAAGTAGCCGGCTATGTGCAGTCTATTGCGAATCAAGTAGATATTAAGCCTATTAATAAAAAAATAGAAGTAAAAAATGGCGTGCAGTCTGTGACGCAAGAAGGTAAGAATGGACTAGCTGTAGTTCAGCAACCGGTAATTGATGCTATTGTGAATGGATTGAACACCGGTAGTGCTGTGAAGCTAGATTTAACTACGGTGCCAGTTGAGTTTAAGACTGATTACAATAGAACGGTATCACTTGATTATTCTAAGTACGTTGAAGTAAATTTATCACAGCAAAGATTATGGGCTTGGCAAGACAATCAGGTGGTCTTCTCTACTCCAATTACTAGTGGCGCAAGTGGCTATGGCTTCGGTACACCTACAGGATTAAGCGCTATTTATGCCAAAGAAAGAAGCCGATATTTGAATGGTGCTCAATATGGCTGGGGGTATAATGTCTATGTTGATTATTGGATGCCTTTCAATGGTGGGGTTGGTCTACACGATGCAGATTGGCGTTCGAGTTTTGGTGGACAAGACTACATAAATGGCGGTAGTCATGGATGTGTTAACATGAGTAAATCGGCAGCAGCATTTATGTATAGCTGGGTTGATATCGGTACTCCGGTCTGGGTGCATTACTAGTCTATCACTAGCCCACCGCAAACATAACTGGTATAATTTAAGCTATGAACAGCATGCCCAATAATAATGTTGCAGGTCTTAGAATGGCTCCAAATAATGTAGCTAAAACCGTCGAGATGCCAATGCCACAAACAGAGAGCCAGACCGGTCAAACGTTGCCGAAACCCGAGGTAGAGGCTGCACCAGTTGCTCAAGTTGCAAATAATAATCAAACTGTAACCTCTCCTGTACCGGTTGTACAAAATAATAATACCGTTGTGCAATCACAAAATGTGCACACAGATAGCTCAACCGCTAGAGACTTACACTTGCAGTCGCTACAAAACTTACCAGCCGAAGATAGCGACCTAATAGAAAAAGTTTGGGTAGATCAAATAGAAAAAACCATCGATACCACCAAAGATGATCCATATATTGAAGACGAGCAGCAGCACCACTTAAGCCGAACATACTTAAAGAAACGATTTAATTTAGACGTAAAATGACACAATATTATATATTTATAAGCTTAGTTTTTGCATTGTTTGTAGTGATATTGTGTTTTATTGGTTTTTTTTGGTATCGCAAGATTTCGAGAAGAGCTAAAGACATAGAACGTTCACTTAAGATGGTGCCACTACTAGTAAAGTTACCACCCCAAGAGATAGATGCTGGGTCGCGTGATATACGGGATGTAATAAAAGAGAATATCTCCAAGGCCGAAGGTGTGTTTAATCTATTGTCTGGTGTGGCGACAGAGAAAGCTAACTTTTATGGTAAAAAGCATATTAGTTTTGAGATTGTAGCCGATGGCAAACTAATAAGCTTTTATATTGTTGTGCCAGCAAGTATTTTAAGTGCCGTACAGAAGTCTTTAACCTCTGGCTATCCAGGCATTCAAATTGAAAAGGCCGAAGACGCTAATATTTTCTCAAAAAAAAGCAAAATTTCTGGTGTTCAGGGTGGAGAAATTGTTTTAGCTAAAGAAAGCTTTTTACCGATAGCAACTTACAAAGATAGTGATAATGACGCTTTATCGGGCATGCTGGCTGGTTTGTCTAATTTGCACGAAAACGAAGGTGCGGCTATTCAAGTTATGGTACGCCCAGTAGATTCTAAGTGGAGCAAGAAGGCTATTGAAAGAGCTAAGCAAGTCCTTGATCCTAATAAAAAAGATAATTCTGGTTTAAATAAAACTCTTGATATTATATCTGAAATATTACGGGCTCCGTTTCGAACAGCGAATTCTGATCAAAACCAAAAACCTAAAGAAGATAAACAGCCCGACGAACTAGATAGAAAAAAAGCCGAAATGATAGAGCAAAAAGCTAAATCTCCGGCATTTGAAACCTTGATACGTATTATCGCTAGCTCTGACGATACAGCCAGGGCTAAAGTGATTGCTCAAGACATCACACTTGGTTTCGCTCAGCTCAGTCAGGGTGGAGCAAATAGTTTTAAATACAAGCCAGCATCCCAGCCCCAACAAGTAGCTACCGATTTTATATTTAGATTTTTTCCAGCCAACAAAAAAAGTACAGTTCTAAACTCGGTAGAGTTGGCTACAATATTTCATTTGCCAAGCGAAGTTGTTGATATTGCTGTTAGCTTAGAAAGAAAAGCCGCCAAAGAAGTAGCTGCTCCTGCTGGGTTGCCCACTGAAGGATTGCGCATTGGTCTAAATGAGTTCCGTGGTGTAGATACCCCTATTTATTTAACGCCAGATGACAAAAGACGACACGTTTATGTCATTGGTCAAACCGGTACCGGTAAATCAACCGTACTTACAAATATGATGATACAAGATGCTGCTGCGGGAAAAGGTTTTTGTTTTATTGACCCTAATGGTGACGAAGCCGAAAAGCTACTTGGCAGAATACCGCCAAATCGTGCTGAAGATGTAATTTACTTTAATCCAGGCGACATGGAGTATCCACTTGGCCTTAATATTATGGAGTATGACAGGGAAAAACCAGAGCTACGCGACTTTTTAATTCAAGAAGCAATCTCCATGTTATACAAAATATATGACCCAAATAGGCAAGGATTCTTGGGGCCACAATTTGAAAACTGGTTTAGAAATGCGGCACTTACAGTTATGTCTGATCCGGACGGAGGAACATTTTTAGAGATTCCTAAGGTATATACCGATGATGAATTCTTAAAGAAGAAATTCAAGCATGTAACAGACCCAACCGTGCAAGACTTCTGGACCGGAGAAATGGCTCAGACAGACGCTCGAACCAAATCGGATATGTTGGGTTATTTCTCATCCAAATTTGGTGCTATGGCCAATAATGAAATGCTCAGAAATATAATAGGTCAAAAACATTCCGCCTTTAACTTTCGTGAGATTATGGACAACAACAAGATTCTTATTGTAAACCTAAGTAAGGGATTGATGGGCGAAATCAATGCAAAACTTGTGGGTATGATATTTGTGATTAAGTTACAAATGGCGGCCTTAAGTCGTGCCGACACCCCAGAGGCCGAACGCGTAGATTTTGCACTGTATGTCGATGAGTTTCAAAATATCGCTACAGACAGCTTTGCCACTATTTTGTCTGAAGCCCGAAAGTATCACTTTAACCTAATAGTAGCTAATCAATATATAGAACAAATAGATGAACAAATTAGAGATGCCGTATTTGGTAACGTAGGTAGTATGATTGTGTATAGAGTTGGTAATGAAGATGCTGAATACATTGCTAAGCAATTCGCTCCACAATTTGACGCCTCAGATATCGCTAATATTCCCAACCACTATGCCGCGGCCAAAATAATTGCTAATGGCTACCCAACTACTCCATTCTCTCTACATGGTGATCCACCAATCGACAATGAAGTGATTAATAAAGAATTACAAGCTGCAATGCGTGATTTATCTCGTAGTAAATACTCGAAACCCAAAGACGAAGTTGCCGAAGAAGTACGTCAAAGTTTATCAAATGCAGTAGCTGTGAATTCAGGATCAAGTCAAGATGAAGCCCCTACTATGAGAGTTGGATAAAAAAATGAATTATAAATTTAACTTGCATTTAGTTATAAATAAACATAAAATAGAGCATAAGAATAAAAAGGAAATATTTTAGGGGTAAAATAACAAAATGAATAATTTTCGCGATATTGTCACAAATTTTTCGATTGGCGCTATTTCAAAAACAAAAGTCGGGTTCTATGCCAGACGCCTAGCAAAAGAAACAGCCACACGTCGAATCGCCTCGGTATTAATGGTTGGATTGCTCGTACTACAGTTTGTAACAATCTTGGCTCCCCCTAAGCCAAGTTATGCAAGTTCGCCCGGCGATCTTGTAGCCGGCGGACCATTTACTAAAGATTCGTTAATAAGTACTGTATGGAATCAAAATCCAGCCGGTGTACAACAAGTATTTAATAGGCTACAAATTACCAAAGAAAAAATGCAAAACTCAACCACAGCTCAAGCCTGTAAAGGCCAGGGTTGGTTATCTATGGGTAGAAATGCTGATGCCGGATCTACTCAATGGCAACCGGGTATATATATAGGTCCAGCTGAATCACGCTGGGCGCAAAATTGTTTTAATGTAATGCGTGGTACGAGTAAAATTCAAGATACACAGACAGGACAGTGGTATGAATGGGGAGTAATCTTAGATTGTGGTAACATCATTTTAAAACCGACTTCACCACCACCTACTACGCCAAATGTAGTAATTGATTGTAAAAAACTCAAATCAGACGTGGCTAGTCCGGTAGCATTA
>CAZEIU010000012.1:0-21697 GCA_964512085.1 uncultured Candidatus Saccharibacteria bacterium | reverse complement strand
ACTAAAACAGTACAGAAAAAACAACTCGAAGACCTTATAAACAAGAGTCTTGAGCTTCTCAAGAAAGACCGCGACAGAGAGATCTTACTACGTCGATATGGTGTTGCCACCGGTAAAACTCAAACGTTAGAACAGATTGGCAAAGATCTTGGTATCACTAGAGAAAGAGTAAGACAGATAGAAAAAACTGCTCTAACCAAAATTCGTCAGCAGTTTAAACACGATCACGAAATAAATGATATCTTAGTAGCCATTACCGATAAGAAGGGTGGAATTATTGGCTTTGCATCATTAATGCAAGAGCTCGATCTAGACGGCAAAACCCGTCCACATCTTAGTTTTTTACTTAAGCTAAACCCTAACTTTACTTTCTTAGATAAGTGCGACCAGCACGCCGACTTGGTCTTTTTGAGCGAAAAATATAAAGAAGACGGAGTACTCAAACTACACGACCAACTTATAACTGTAGCCAAAGAAACGGGCAAACCTGCTCGCTTCGATAAATTGGTAGCCAAGCTCGATAGCGCGCAGAACAAAGAAGCCCTACAGCAATTAGCTGAGGCCAGCACTCAACTTGCCAATCTAGACAATGTATGGGGCTTAAGCATTTGGCCAGAGGTTAACCCAAAAAGCATCCGCGATAAAATATATTTAGTCTTAAAGAAGGGCGCCAGACCAATGCACTTTACCGAGATCTCAACTCGCATTACACAACTACAAGCTAACCCCAAAAAAGTAACTACCCAAGCCGTACACAACGAGCTTATTAAAGACGACCGATTCGTGTTAATTGGTCGAGGTATTTACGCACTCGGCGAATGGGGCTACAAAACTGGTACAGTTTCGGAGATAATAGAGGAGATACTCAAAGAAAAATCACCCTTGTCAAAAGAAGAAATTGTCACTCAAGTTTTATCTAAAAGACAGGTCAAAACCACTACCATCACCTTGAATTTACAAGAAAAACCGCAGTTTGTTAAAAACTCTAAGGGGCTTTACGAGCTCAAAGCAGGGTACAAACCAGAACCAAAGAAGAGACGCAGGGGTAGTCGCGTTTGAAGTCTGTAAATTAATTTGTATTTATTAACATCTCTTAAGTCAGCTTGACAACAATATATGGAAACTGTTTTTAATTTTATTTCTACTATTTTTGCCATTATCGGCACTATATTATTTCAGTTTTGGGGGTGGACTCTTATTGCCGCCTTCTTGATTTATTTGATATGGAAAAACAATCGCAAAACTGAATACGTACAAAGCATAGAGCACACCCTATTACACATTGTTGTTCCTAAAGACAACGAAAAAAAAGAACTTTCTGCCGAACAAATGTTTGCCAGCTTACATGGCATTTTGGCCTCAGATGGCGAGCTGGTAAAAGAAGGTAAAATTCAAGACCACATTAGTTTTGAAATTGTGGCTCACAATCAAGTAATTCATTTCTATGTATGGGTACCAACCCATTTAAAAGACTTTGTGACCTCTCAAATTTACGCTCAATACCCAACTGTACAAATTAATAGTGTCGAGCACGATTACAGTAAGCTCGATAACATCGACCCCGAAAAAGTCTATGCTACAGAAGTAGTTCTTACCAAAGACGAGATATTTCCGATTCGAACTTTTCAAACTTTTGAGGTCGATCCGTTGGCTGGGCTCACTACCGTACTAGCTTCACTTAGTGCTGAAGAACAGCTATGGATACAGTTCTTGATGGAGCCTGTTGACGACAGTTGGCACACAAAGAGCCTTGGTTATATCAATGAAGTTATTAATGGCAAAAAGCCAGGGCCATTTGACAACTTGGGCTCTAAATTTATTGGGCTACTTAGAGCATTTAGCGTACCGCCGAGTGTTGATGCGGCCAATAAAAAACCTGAGGGCAAAAAAGAACTTAGCCCCGGGCAAACCACTGTAAATACCGCAATAGAAACCAAAGCCCAAAAACTAGGTTATGCAGTTAAAATTAGAGCTGTATATATGGGCCCAAGCGAAGTTGCTGCCAAACAACGTCTTCAGGCTATGGTAGGTGGGTTTAAACAGTTTAATACCATTAACCTCAATGGTTTTACTGGTACGTCGGTGACTAACGGCGAAAAAGCTCTCAAGGCTTATCAATCTAGGCTTTTTGATGGTTCAGGCTATGTATTAAACATAGAAGAAATTGCAAGTTTGTATCACTTACCGCACACTAGCGTGGAGACACCAGGAGTAGCATATACCAATACTAAACTTGGGCAACCGCCTAGTAATTTACCTACAGTAGAAAATACTCCAGCAAAAGATATAAGCCTCTTTGGGGTTACAACTTTTCGTCACGCCAACATAAAATTTGGTATCAAACGTGAAGATCGTAAACGTCATTTATACATCATTGGTAAGTCTGGGGCTGGTAAATCATTTTTACTCAACCTTCTTACGTTATCTGATGTTTTTCATGACCAAGGATTTGCGGTAGTAGATCCGCACGGTGATTATGCCCAAGATATTATGAAGTTTATCCCCGAGTCACGATTAAAAGACGTAGTATATTTCAACCCAGCCGACAAAGATTTCCCGATAGCTTTTAATCCTATGGAAGTACATGATGAAAATCGCCGCAATAATGTTGCCTCTGAAATAGTAGGAGTACTTAAAAAAATGTTTGCCGACAGTTGGGGTCCACGGCTTGAACATATCTTAAGATTTACTTTATTAGCACTTCTTGAAACTCCCGATACAACTTTGCTGGGGATTACTCGCATGCTAGGTGAAAAAGACTACCGCAAAGGAATAATTGCCAATATTACTGACCCAGTAGTGAAAGCTTTTTGGGTAAATGAATTTGCCAGCTGGAACGATAAATTTGCCTCAGAAGCCGTGGCTCCGGTACTTAACAAGGTTGGTGCCTTTACTGCCAACCCCTTGGTGCGTAACGTTATTGGTCAACCAAAAAGCTCATTTAACATTCGTAAAATAATGGACGAAGGTAAAATCTTAATTGTTAACTTAAGCTTAGGTAAAATCAATGAAGACAATGCCGGCATTCTTGGCGCTCTTATGATTACCAAAATTCAACTAGAAGCTATGACAAGAGCTGATATACCCAATATTGACGATCGACGACCGTTTTATTTGTATGTTGATGAGTTTCAAAACTTTGCCACCGAGAGTTTTGCTACTATTTTATCTGAGGCGCGTAAATATGGGTTGTATCTTACTATGGCCAACCAATACGTTGCCCAGATGCCTGAGGAAGTTAGTAATGCCGTATTTGGTAATGTCGGTAGTATGATTACATTTAGAGTAGGTGCAGCGGACGCTACTTATTTATCGAAATATTTCGAGCCGGTATTTGAGCCTCTTGATCTAGTTAATTTAGATAAACAAAATATTTATGTGAGTATGAGCATAGATGGCCAGACAAGCTTGCCATTCTCGGCTAAAACCTTATATATGCCTCAACCACCACACGATATTACACCCGCTATTGTAGCTCACTCCCAAAAGTTATATGGACGACCAGTTGCCGAAGTACAGGCCGATGTAGCTAAATGGGCAGGTATGCAAGAAAACCCACAAGAACAAAATGCGAACAATGACACATCGCCTAGTAGACCATCTGACAAACAAGCTGCCAAACCTGTTAGCACGCTACATGTGAGTGGAGCAGAGCCCAAAAAATATAGCGATATGGTAAGAAGAGGTGGAGATAGAGATAGTAGTAATCGGCAGAATAGGGGAGACAACCGAAACCGAGACAACAGAGGAGATAACAATAAAAGCAATCAAAATAATGGCGGTGGTCAAAAACGTCACAACGAGCCATTTTACCCAAAAGGTAAACCAAAAATATAAATATTGACATATTATAGTAGTTATGCTATTATAACCATGTTTCGCACCCATTCACTCCAAACGCAAAGGACCACAAATGCGCAAGTTGCTCGAATTTACAGTTGCTGTTGTATTTGGGATTTTTTTTGGTTTTATTATCGGAGTTGTAATTCGTAATACAGTAGAGAAGTTTAATTCTGATAGCATTATTCTTCAGCCACCGACAGTATTGCCTCAAAGTTCAGCATGTAGCCCTAATGATTGCGTTTCTAGGCCTAGGCCTACAGTAGCCGAAACTCCGCCTCAGCCTCCGGTAACCGATACCATCGTTTCGCCAACTGTTGCACCTCCCGATCAGTTCAGCTGTTACGATCCTGATGTGGTTAACGGCTCTGAATACTTTGATAACACCACTGTATTTATCGGTATTGGCGACTGTTGGGCTTCCATTAACTACAACGTTACTGCAGTCTTTAGAGGCGACTCTGATACCAACCTTGTCTGCATTCCAAAAGAAGGGGAGCACAACGAGTTCTACTGCCTGAGGATTCAGTCGCAAAACTAATATAAAGTCATTTCTATTTTTTATGCTCACACATTTCGTGTGGGCTCTTTGTTTATATATATGGATCAAAATAGATAGGGTAGTACCAATCTTCTCTATTGACTTTAATACTATTTTAGTGTAATATATTTTGCAGTATTTGCACCTGCTCAATCGTCGAGAGGCCGAGATGCATAACGAAGAAACACAAGAACAAGTAGAAAGTAATTCTCACACTATTCAAGATGTACGTTTAAATGGTTTCTCAATGTTTCTGCTTATTTCTTTGGTAGTATATGTTCTTGTTTTTGGCGTAAGTATCCTAGAAAAGTTGGGGGATATCAGTTCGGATATCCAAAGCAACACTGAAGCTACTCAGAATTATGGCCATACTATCGAAAACCAAAATGATATTTTGAGCGATCAGACCGAGTATCTGCGAGCTATTGCTTGCAGACTTTACCCTGACAGAACATTAGAAGTTACTCCGACTACTTTTGTAGATGAACCAGCGCCCCCAGCTAACCCAATGCCTAAACCCAATGCCTACACCACCGCCTACTACTCCAAATTCAAATCCTGGCGCACCTTATTCAGTGAATACTTCACCAGACGAAAATTATGGATACAAGCCTCCACCATACCCCTATAATACTTTCAATCCAAGTTATAACTGTGAAGGTTTGTAGATAATTTTAAGCCCGTTAGCAATAGCGGGTATTTTACTACTCAAAATTGCCATATGACATATTTTGAGAGTATAGAAGTAAATACTTATGCTAAAAGACGTATTAGTTATCATATGAAGTATAATAGTATCTTTGTCGCACAATGTATATTTGACGACTATGTTTAGAGTTTAATAGTAAAATTAGGTATATTGGTATGTATTGATTTTCTTTGCTACTTACTACTCTTTTAATAAAAAGGTTGGCGGCAATTATAAGGAATTCAATTTGTTTCTATTATTAAGCTTAATTTAATAAAATGCTATAAACAAAAACCGAACTTAAAGGGTGTCAACCGATATTTTTTTAGTTTTTTTAAAACGTATAATGATATATGGTTACAGATATATTATATGAATTACTTGATCGAAACACGTAGGATTAGTAGCAAAGTGACACTACTTTGTTTTAAAGTTATTATCTCTGTTCTCAACCTTTTACGTATCTATAAAATAAGATACTTTATGTCGCAAAAGTTATCCACAATGATATTTTGTGAAATTTCTTTTTTTAATCTGTGAAATAATGTCGTTGTAACTCTGACATTTCGCTATAAATTTTGACATTTATTTACATTTTATCGTTCTTCATTATTCATTTTTTAGATCACTACTCTTTTTTAGTCACTCCTCTATTTTTTACTTACTATCCTCCACCCGTAGATTCCGCCGTAGTTCTAGTTTTTTTGGTTTTAAATATAGATTTATTAAAAAGGCTTTGAGTGTTTCAATATAAAGGTATGTTCGGTTTTTGTTTATTTATAGAATGCTTTAGAATTTATTCTAAGGTCAATGTATTGTGTTATCTTCTTGTTTTGTTTTTTTAATAAATCTAATACAGCCGTTAAGTCAGTTAGTTGCTCTGATAATGGCCTGGTAGTATCAAATCGAATTTTATAGCCTTGCTTGGTTACAACTATAAGTTCAGTCGTTGTTTCTTCTATTTGCATACTGGAGACCTCTACGCCACGCTGAGGTAACTGAGCATAAGCATCTACCACAAAAGCAACAAACTGTTCGGAGACAATCTTCTCTCCTGCTTTTACCGGCAAGTTGGTTGTGTCCTCTACTGTCGGTAAACTATTTAGCAACGTTTGGTTTGGCTCGCCAGAGTATGCTTTACCATCTTGAGTAAAAACCGAAACCTTATTACCTGAGCGCCAAAGTATGCTCGGTTTTTGTTCGGTAATAACCACTTTTATGGTATTAAAAGGTATTCTTTCTATTTTAGCTTGAGCGATCTGGTAATTATCTGTTTTTAATTGCTTATTTATTTGACTGCCTGAAACAAACAATATATTTTGATTTAGAAGCGAGCTACCAACTACCGCCTGTACCTGTGAACGCAAGGCTTCACTATTAAGTGTTTGGTTGCCTGTAATTTCAATTTTTTTGATTTTGAATAAACTAGAGGCCACGACTGCATAAAAAAGTACAAGCACTAATACTGAATAGAACACAATCTTAAAAATACTTTTAGGCGAAATTCTTTTTACTTTCTTTATAGCCCTACTTTTAGCTTCTTCGTTTGAACCAAAATTCAAACTAGTTCTGTTTTTTACCACCCTCCTTCTATTCTGCATATCTTATTTGCTCGCTTTTAGTATTAGTTTTACAATTCTTTCTGCTGAGTCTGGCACCCAAAATTCATGTAGACTTTGTTGTAAATATTTCTTGGCTTTTGTATCGCTAACTATTCTTTCTATTTCAGAGCACAACCTAACAGGTGTAAGTTGATTTTGTTGCAAAATCCTTGCGGCCCCATAGCGCATCAATACTTCGGCATTTTTTTGCTGGTGATTGTTAGCAGAATATGGGCTGGGGACCACTATTAGAGCCTTGGAGTGAGCCGCAAACTCAGCAATAGAGTTTGCCCCTGCCCTACCTATTACTACATCGGCCAAAAACAAGGCATCACTTAATTCTTCACCCAAAAAATCATAAGGCTGGTAATTGTCTGCGAGGTTGCTTGGTAGTTGATGTTTAGCTATTCTGGCTTGCTCTATGCCTTGGCTTCCGGTGTGGTGAATAAAATTATAATTTCTTAAAATAAGCTCGAGATTTTCAAAAACAACTTCATTAAGAGCCATGGCTCCTAGGGAACCGGCGAATAACAACACTATAGGTTTGTTTGATTTGAAATTGAAGGTTTTTTTGGCCCTTACAGGATTATTACTTAATAACTCTTTTCGAACCGGATTGCCACAAAAAACTATTTTTGATCTGTAAGACAAATTGGAAAACACTTCGGTAGGAAACCCGGTAGCGATGCTCGTGGCGTGTTTGGCCAATATTTTGGTGGATAAGCCCAAAATAGCATCCGACTCATGTATTATGAGGGGTATTTTTTTGTGAGCAGCAGCTAGCCCCACCGGCACCGTCACATAGCCTCCTTTGGTAAAAACAACGTCGGGCTTAAACTTTCTTAGAATTGATCTTGACTGAATATAGCCTTTGCTTAGCTTAACAGCATCAACAAAATTCTGTGATGCCGTTTTTACGTCTGTAATCTCAGCTTTCCAACCACGTCGATAGCGACGAAACTTACCGGCTGATACAGATTTGTACTTTAAATCACGTTCTTTTAAAAGTTGAGTTTCGAGAGCACTACCGCTACCAATATAAAGAATCTGTACATTGGAGTTAGATGCCCGCAGGGCGTCTATGACCGCGAGAGCTGGTACTATATGCCCGGCTGTTCCGCCGCCGCAAACCACGATTTTCATCTGGCAAATCTCCTTTCGTATATCGTGAAATGTTTTGTAGTATGCCTACTGCAAACAATAGAGCCACCATACTCGTACCACCATAGCTTATAAATGGCAAGGTAATACCTGTAAGTGGAATTATTCCTAGCATTGCTGCGATATTAAAGAAAGATTGAAATCCAATCCAAGCTGTAATACCGCAAGCCACTAGTTTGGCATAATTATCTGGAGCATAACGAACTATTCTCCATCCACGCCATATTATTAAGAATATAACGGCAATTATTGCACTGCAGCCAATTAAACCAAACTCTTCTCCAATTATAGCAAAAATAGAGTCATTTGTGGCCTCTGGCAAGTAGCCATAGGCTTGTAAGGTTTTACCCAGTCCTCTACCCAATATGCCTCCCGATCCAAGAGCAATAAGCGCCTGATTAATATGATAGCCTGCCCCACTGGGGTCTTCGGTGTGATTTAAGAAAGTAATATATCGAGCCAATCGATATCTTGAGCTGGCAATTAATATGGTAGCCCCCATAATACTGCCGCCTAGTGCTGATAAAAATAGCCAAATAGAAACTCCAGATACAAAATACATTGAGAACACTGTGGCCGCAATGACTGTTGCAGATCCCATATCTTTTTGCAATAACACTACAAGAGTCATACATAAACCGAGTATTAAAATAATCGGCAGAAGTCCTTCTAATGGCTTATTGAGATTGGCTCTATTCTTCTCGATCCATGCCGCTACATACAAAACGATACCTAACTTAAAAAACTCTACCGGTTGAAAGTTTATTGGTCCAAACTTAACCCAACGAGTTGCACCGTTTACCGATACGGCTATTCCAGGCACGAGCACAAGAAACATCAACATCAGACTGCCAAAAAATATATAACTAGCGTATTTGCGCCAAATACTATAAGGCAGTTTACTGGCTACAAACCAACCACCTAGCCCTAACCCAAAGCTGATTAGTTGGTTGTAAAAAAAGGTATTATTGTCGCTACTGCCACCGGTTTGTTTGAGCACTGTTATCCAACCGGTTGAATATATTATGATCAAACCCACGCTTATAAGAATTAGAATTAAAATAGCCAACATATAGTCGGGTTTGTGAGCTAAAGTTACCGGCGAGTCAGAAGCTACGGCTGAGGGTTTTTTATTGTTTTCCATATTGGCTCAAGCTCGTGTGATTAAGCCTAACAACATACCGAGGCCCGCGCTGACAGCTCCTATTATCCAGAGTCTCATGGTGACTTTTGGTTCTGGCCAGCCAATCGCCTCTAAGTGATGATGTAATGGTGCTGATAAAAATATCTTTCTTTTAAATACTTTTTTTGAGAATATTTGGATTACACTTGAGCCAGCCTCGACCACAAATACTGCTCCAATTACTGGAAGAACAAAAACAGAGTTGGTAAGCATTGCTACAATACCCAAAGATGTGCCGAGCGCAAACGAACCCGAGTCACCCATAAAGAACCTCGCCGGAAAAATATTAAACCATGTATAGGCCAAGACTGCGCCCACCATTGCCATACAAAAACCAGCTATACCGTAATTACCCTGCGCGAAGGCAATAATTGCGTACGCGCCAAATGAGCTAGCTAATAGACCGCCTGATAATCCGTCTAGGCCATCGGTAATGTTTACAGCATTTGCTGTTGACACCACAACTAAAACAAAAAGTGGAATATAAAGCCAACCTATTTCAAAATTACCTACCGCCGGAACATGAATTTGGCTATAGCCTAGTTTGTAGAAAAAGTAGAAGGCTCCCGCCAAGGCAACAAGAAGAATAAGAGCAAATTTTAGTTGAGAGCGAAGCCCGGCTACGCCCTTACCATCCCCTCTTACATTAATTAAGTCGTCAACAAAACCTACGACTCCGGCAGCCACCAACCCAAACACCGGCAAATAAGTTTGGTTGCGACTCCAATTGAGTAAAAGCATAGTTATTGTTGTAGCCACTATCATAATAAGACCTGCCATAGTAGGAATATTACGTTTGTGTTTGGCTGCGTGCAACTTATAAAATACGGGTGCTTTTTCTCCTGTAGTGGTGGTATCACGAACTTGTTTCCAGGCTTTGTATTTAAAAGCATAGTGGGTATAGATTGGCGTTAAAAGCATTGCCAATATAAAACACACAAAACCTTGGAGTAAAATATGGATGAGTTGTGAGCTTAATGTGGTTTCAAACATGTTATCTTATTTTAACAAATTAATTACTTAATTCCCACTCGGCGGAATCTTATAATATTTAAATAATTCTTTTGCAACTACAGCAAATGCCGGTACGGCCGTTTTCTCAGCAAATCCGCTTACTTTTGGGTAATCGACACGAACAAACATCACAAATTGGGGGTCATCGGCTGGCGCAAAGCCAACAAAGCTACCGATGTTTTTGTCTTCTTCATAGCCTTTACCGTCTTGGCGTGGTACCTGTGCTGTACCGGTTTTGCCAGCTATAGAATAGCCCTTCATACGGGTTAGATACCCAGAGCCGTGTTCTACCACTTGAGTCATCATTTGGGTGATATCGCTAGCCGCTTGCGGGCTTATGACTTGTCGTACCGTTTCGGTTTTTACCGGATTAACTAATTGTTCATTACGAGCTTCACCGGCTACTAAATGTGGTTTTACCAAGGTGCCCTTGTTGGCGATTGCGCCGACAGCGGCCAACAGCTGAATCGAATTTACAGATATTCCCTGACCAAAACTCATATTGGCATAATCTATGTCAGAGCTTGTAGTGGGTTTAACCTTGCTACTTACTTCGCCAGCCTGCTCGATACCAGTAACCCTGCCAAAACCAAATTTTTCTATATAATCGTGCAAGGTCTCTTTACTAGTAAGAGTTATTTTGTTTGGATCGGTGCCGAGCTGATTTAATACAAACACCACGCCGGTATTTAGTGACTTTTGTATCACATCGGTCATTGTTTGAATGCCAAATTTTTCATTTTCGGCGTTTCTAATTGTTTTACCACTCACCTCTACTTCGCCCGTATCATTATATTTGGTATCGGGTTTTACCTTTTGCAAATCCAAGCCTGTCGCCATAGTGATTACTTTAAATCCACTGCCCGGCTCAAATAACTCAGAGACAGCCCTGTTAGTAAATACAGAGTAATCTTGAATTTTAGAGAAGTTATTCGGGTCATAATCAGGATAATTGACTAAGGCTTTTATTGCACCAGTCTTGGGCTCCATAATAATTATGCTTCCTGATTCAGCCCTGTTGGCACTGACAGCGTTAGCAATAGCTTCGGCGGCCACAGCCTGCAATCCTCTATCTATTGTCAAAACATAACTTTTACCATCTTTTGGTTCGACCAAAGTATTTTCGGTGCTGTTAATAGGTACTCCCAAGGCATCAGTCACCGTATTGTATTGCCCGTTTTGCCCTTTTAGGTCATCATTAGCAAATTGCTCAAATCCATACTGACCTTCACCATCGTTATTGATGTAGCCCAGTACATGAGAAAAAAGCCCACCTTCAGGATAATATCTGCTTGATCTGGGCTGCAAAATAACACCAGGGAGAGATTCTTTCTTAAGCAGGTCGGCCTGATCGGTGTTGACAACTTTGGAAATCTCCACATATCTGCCTTCTCGATTAAGTTTTTCAGCCACTTCACCTTCAGATATCAGAGTAATTTGGCTTATTTTTTCGATGGTTTGTTGTTTGTTTTTTACAAACTTTGGATCTACTGCCAAAGTATAAACTTGATTATTTAAGGCCACCGGATACAGACCATTACTATCTTGAACATAAATATTTCCTCTGGTTGAGGCTATTTCAAATTTTCTAGACTGTTGCTGTACAGCCTTGGCGGCGTAATTTTTGCCTTGTATTACTTGTACGTAAAAAAGCCGGCCCAATACTATTAGCCATAATAATATAAACAATGCGGCGACACTATAGAGTCGCCATGGTCGATTAGATACGTTTTGCATAAAGTTTAACGAACTTGGGCGAAGCTAACTGTGTCGGTTTTAATCATTCCATTTGCAGTAGCGTTGGCTTTGCTCTCGGCAAGAGATTGCGCTCGGGCGGCTTCTATTTGTAACTTTTGTTTTTGAGTTTCGAGCTTGTTTTGTGAAGACTGCAAATTAGAAATTTTGTAATTGAATAACGAAGTTTTTGTTATCTGATTTAAGTATAGCAAAGAAAGTAAAATAACTAACGCAAGCAGCATTAAACCAGCAGAAACAGGTCCGGTCTTAAAATTTAATTTGTTTCGGGTAAAGTTCTGGTTTCTTCTTAAAGTTGCTGTGGCAGTAGTCATTTTATCTCCTTTTGTTTTTTATATTTTTGTTTTTGTTTTTGTTTTTTATAGTTTTAAAAGCTTATATAACTAATGTTATTGAACGGTAATTACGCGAACTTTGAGCTTGCGAGCTCTTGGGCTCTCATTTTTGATTCGTAGAGTCATTTTAACCCTCCTTTTTGTTTTTGTTTAGTTTATTTTCTCAAGCACTCTTAGTTTGGCACTACGAGCGCGCGGATTTAATTTATCAAATTCACTACCCTTAATGGGTTTTTTGGTAACCAGTCTGTAGCTGGGTTTGGTAACAACATTCCCTCTTTCGTCTCTTACTGGGCTAGCCAACGATTTAAAAGCTTGTTTTACTAATCTGTCTTCTAACGAGTGGAAGCTTATTATAGCAATGCGGCCATTTTCACTTAAGACTTTTGGGGCTTGCTCTAATATATGCTCAATTTCTTTTAACTCGTCGTTGACTTCTATTCGTATGGCTTGAAAAGTCTTGGTAGCTGGATCGATTTTGCCATGGTTTCTTATTACCGACGAGACAATTTCACGAAGTTCTGAAGTAGAATTAATTGGCTTAACTTTTCTATTGTTTACAATTTGTTTAGCAATTTGTCTACTTTTGGGTTCTTCACCATATCGGTAAATTATATCTGCCAGATCAACTTCGCTGTAGCTATTAACAACATCATATGCAGAAAACTCTAAAGTAGTATCCATTCTCATGTCTAAAGGACCATTGTTTTTAAAACTAAATCCTCTTTCGCCTTCATCAAGCTGGGCAGAATTTACACCGAGATCGGCTATCAAAATATCTACTTTGTTTGTAAGTTTTTGCCAACTTATGTCAGAAAATACTTTTTGTTCAACTACAATATTTTGATTTTGACTAAACTTTTGTTTCAAAGCTTCAACCGCTTGGGGGTCGCGGTCGAATAAATAGCCAAAGCCAGTGTCTCCAACAGCCTGTAATAATAAATCGCTATGTCCACCGTATCCTGCAGTAATATCGACAAAGCACTCACCTTTTTGAGGCGATGTAAGCTCAATCAATTTTTGTGCTAATACCGGAATGTGTTTTTTCATGTCAAGGTTACCTATTCAGCAGCCAGTTATTTGTTTTTATTTTTGTGTTTAATAAACCGAGAAGTTCTCGGTAATAGTGTGGCAAGGACTCAAATAAATAAGTCCTTGGTTGTAGAGATAGTTTGTGAGGTGGAGTTTTGTGTTGTTGCATGTAGTTGCTAGAGTTTTATTTTACGCGTCACCCTCCAATAAACGCGTACTGACTGCCAAATAGTTAACTTTGATTTTTGTATTTGTTTTTGTTTTCAAGGATCAATAGTCTATCCTCTTAGAAGACCATCAGATATGCTACTTGGCACTAATACGAAAGTATTTGCCGGCCCTAACGGCAATAATTTCTTTTTTGCCGCCGAGTAGCGATACATGATGAGCTTCTAAAGTGATTCTGCCCTGCTTGTTATCTAGTGATGAAACAGTTTTGCCGGTTCTAAACCTTACGTTTAGATCGGCTACTTGCTCGTCTAAGATGTCTCCTTTAAGAGCTTTCTCCATATCTTGTTTCCAAACTTTTTCTGGATAGATGTGAAGATATTTCTTAAAACCAGGCGTAATAACCACTTGTTTGCCGAATTCAGATCTAAGCTGCGAAGGTAATGTGAGTCGATTTTTGCTATCTAGTTTTCTTTCGAAGTAATCCATTGTTTTTCTTTTTTATCTTACCCACTTTTACCCACTAAACTCATTATACGTTAGTATATTACCCACTGTAAAGTATTTAGAACTAACTTTGTGCTGTAATGAAGTTAATTTCTTTTGGCTTTGTGAAGCCATTTTTTTGTGTTTTGCGAACAACGTACGAAATGCTTATGGTAATTTAATACCCTTTAGCTGTGCTATACTTGGTATATGAAACATCGACGCAAGATCGCACCCGACTACATTCATAGTTCATTTTTTGGCATTGAAGACAGCTTGGTGTCTACTACTGGAGCTTTGGCTGGTATTGCTATAGGAGCCGGTAGTAAAGAGGTAATATTAATGACCGCCCTAGTTATTATTGCCGTAGAGTCTACTTCGATGGGTGCTAGCGAATTTATTAGCGAAGAAACAGAAGAAGATATCGAAAAAGAAAAAGTAGCTGCCAGCCCTCTTATAAGTGGTCTTATTATTTTTATCAGTTATGTGCTAGCCGGAATTATACCTTTGGCTCCGTATCTATTACTGCCCCACTTGCAAGCCATACCAGTAAGTGTAGCCCTAGCTCTTTTAGGCTTAATATTATTAGGCCTGTTTAAGGGCAAGATTACCCACAAGAGCCCCATACGTTCAGCACTAGAAGTGTTTGCGATTGGTGGTATAGCCGCAGCAATTGGTCTCATAGTAGGGATTATATTTAAAGTTTAAGCCTTGAGTATTTTTAATATCTGTTGAGCCACCTTGTCGCCATCATGTCGAATAAGGGTGCGTTCTATCATGGTGTCGGCTTTATTTTGATTATAAATCTCACTAGAAAGTAGATCGGCCGATATTATCGTATAGCTAAGATCTTTATTGCCTGCACAAACTACGGGTTTTTCACCATCTTTGGCGTATTGTTTAAGTAAATTATTAGATGGTATTTGTGAGTTATATATCACAAAGTCTAGTATGTTATATCCGGCAAAGCGATTTATTTCGCTAGCAAAATTCTCTACAGTAAAGCCATCTGTTTGACCGGGCTTGGTGACCAGATTGCAAACAAATATTTTTTTGGCCTTGGTCTTATTAAGAGCTTTTCCTACTCCGTTTACTAGCAAAGCAGGTGCTAAGCTGCCGTACAAATGACCAGGAGCAATTACGATTAGGTCGGCTTCATTTATTGCCTTTTGTGCCTTTGGATTGATATGGCTTTTGGGTTCTAAATCTAAATTTGGCAAATTTCCTTTTTTCCAACTAGTCTGAGACACCGCAAATTCGCCACTTATCTTTACGCCATCACTACTTGTGAGAACTAAGTGAGAATCGTTTAATGTTACTGGCAAAACCTTACCTTTTATAGATAGTATTTTGGATGCTTTAGCTACTGCTTCGCCAAAATCTTTGGAGGTTTTTTCTAGAGCACTTAAGAAAAGGTTGCCAAAACTATGACCTTTTAGGCCACCTTCTTCAAAACGATAGTTAAATAGATCTCTAAGTACCGAAGATTCGTCCGCTAAGGCTACGAGACACTGCCTGATATCACCCGGCGGTAGCACGCCCAGTTCGTCTCTCAACACGCCTGTGGAGCCTCCGTCATCGCTCATATTGACAACGGCAGTAATATCAAAAGGATAGTCTTTGAGCTTTCTTAGTAGCGTAAAACTACCTGTTCCTCCGCCAATAAGAACTAGTTTTCGGTTATTAACTTTGGAGTTTCTCATTGAGATAGTTTTTGAGCTCAGAAATTTTAATACGCTCTTGTTGCATGGTATCTCTTTCTCTGACGGTGACAGCGTTGTCTTCTAGACTCTCAAAATCAATCGTTACGCAATATGGTGTACCTATCTCATCTTGGCGACGATATCGCTTACCAATTGATTGCGTTTCATCATACTCCACATTATATTCTCCAGCTATATCGCTAAAGATGTCGTTTGATAACTTGCTTAGTTCTGGCTTCTTACTGAGCGGCAATATAGCTACTTTTACTGGAGCTAGTTTAGAATTCAGCTTCAACACAACCCGTTTCTCACCATTCACTTCTTCTTCGTTATATGCGTCAACAATTGTAGCTAAGAACAACCTATCGATACCGATTGAAGTTTCAATAACCCAAGGCACAAACTTTTCACCTGTAGCTTCGTCGTAGTATTCTAGATCACGTTTACTGTATTTTTTATGGCGACTTAGATCCCAGTCTCCTCGATTGTGAATGCCTTCCATCTCTTTAAAACCGAACGGAAAGTTATATTCAATATCCCATGCAGCCTTGGCATAATGAGCTCGTTCATGCTCACCATGCTCTCGATAACGCAGATTATTTTTTTGTAAAAAGGTCTGTAGCCATTCCATTCTACTCTTTTTCCAGGTTTCGAATATAGTATCTGCTTCATCGGGCCGAACAAACATTTGCATTTCAGCTTGTTCAAATTCTCTCTGACGAAATAAGAAATCGCTAGGCGTAATTTCGTTTCGAAATGCTTTACCAATCTGACCTACTCCAAAGGGTAACTTAGATCGAGTAGTCTCTCGAACATTTGCAAAATTAGTGTATATTCCTTGGCAAGTTTCGCCCCTTAGATAGGCTTTTGTTTTTTCGTTTTCGATAGAACCAAGGCCTACTTCTACTAGGAGATTAAATGCTTTTGGCTCAGTCCAGTCTAGCTTTCCACAATTAGGGCATTTTGTTTTATTTAATATCTGGATAATTTCATTAGTATCGGTACTGTCGATGTTGGCCAATTTGTCGGCGCGATAACGATGTTTGCAGGCCTTACAATCTACCATAGGGTCACTAAACTGCTCAGTATGACCCGAAGCCTCCCAAACTCTTGGATTTTGAATAATAGCGCTATCCAATCCGGTAATATTTTTGTTTTTAAATACCACTTCTTGCCACCAGAGTCTTTTAAGATTGTTTTTGAGCTCTGTACCATAAGGACCAAAGTCATAAAAACCGGCTAAGCCACCATATATTTCACTGGCTTGAAAAACAAATCCCCGCCTTTTACAAAAGCTTACTAACTCTTCCATGGTTATTTTTGATTTATTCATAGTTAATATTATACCTTACTAGGCACTATCTTGAAAAACTTTTAAACTCTTTGGCAGTAAATCGAAATGATACTCATAATAATTATTAACTAGCCTCTCACCTTCTTGTAGGGCCGGCATGATATTTTGAATGTTTTTTATAGAATCGAGATTGTTATTTAAAATCAATCGCCATAGCTTAATAGTTGTAATAGATAGTATTCCATAGTGCTTGTTTGGTCGTGTATTAACTATGGAGGTATTTTCGTAGACAAAATAGTTATTGCTACTAGAGTTGGCAGATGTTAAATCGGGTTCTAAGCCTAGGGCTTGCAAGAAACGAAGAGCAAAATAATGTCTTATAAGCCGAGGGTTAATGTTGTCTATCACTCCCTGCAAACACTCTTTGTAGAGATTATATACTTTGATATTAGCTTGGTCTTCGGCCAACAATCGAGCTATGAGCTCATTCATATAATATGAGGTAACAAGGCCATTTTCTTTTTGTTTAGAGACATCAAATATAGCTTTGGCTTGTGCGCCAATAATAATATCTAAACTTTTGGCTTTGGTAAGCCTAATATTAATTTCATTAAAAGGCTCTAAATAGCCAGACAGTCTAGCATTTGATTTTCTTATGCCTTTAGCTACTACCTTAGTTTTGCCAATCTCTTTAGTAAACAGTGTGATAATTCTATCGGCTTCACCTAGAGACATTCTACCTACAACAAAACCAGTAAGATAATAGTATTTCATTGTAACAGTGCTTTTACTTTATTTACTAACTGGTTAGGTGAAATCTTAGATTTTATGAAGTATCCGTCTACCGATAGACTTTCTCTTACAGTAGCATGTAAATTTACATCTGATTCAGACAGATTAGTAAGAATAATTATCTTCATTTTATTGTGACGAGGTTTTTCGCGAAGATTTTTTATAAGTGACAGGCCATTCATTTTAGGCAACATGATATCAATAAGGGCTAAGTCTGCGTGATGGCTATCGAGCCAATCAAGGCAACTTTTGGCTTCGGTTTTAGTAATTACCTTAAACCCTTCGTTGCTAAATTTGAGCTTATACATATCAAGAAGTAGTTGCTCATCTTCTACAATAATTATAGTTTTTTTCATTTAAATTATTTACCTACTCGAACACATTCATTTGTTTAGCTAACGGTATATCAATATAAATGCAGCCATTACTTTTATTATAATAAAGTCCACAGTTTAATGACGATAGAAGCTCAATACACAAGCTAGCCACAACAATATTAAGTTTGTTTTTATTTATATATTGGTTTTTTTTATTATAGTTATTGATAAGTTTTATAAAATCTTCGGAATATTTTTTATTGCCGGTGTTTGCAAATCGTAGGCTCAATTTTTTTTGTCGGCGCAATCTTATGGCGAGTTTATTTTTAGTACTAAAACAAGCAAATAAGTAGCTTGTTGATTTGCAAAAAGCTATCGCATCGGTCAAAACCAAATCTTTTGATTTTGCACTTTCTAAGCTTATAGTTAAATTATTGTCAGTGTTATTTAAGTTTTGAATTAACTGCGAAATCTGAATAGTTTTGTATTCTAAATTATTTATTGCAGTTATATCATATAGATAGTTTAAATAAATGGTATCTTTTTTGAATTTTTGATTAAGTCTATTTAATTTAGTTGCGATAACTTGTTTTTTGACAGATTTTTTTTGCAACTCCTGAGTGTAGCCATTGTAGGCCAAATTCAATGTATTAACAAGTTCAGCAAGAGCAAAGACAGTACTATTGAGCCCTATTTTTTCACTCCAACATCCAAGCGCCCTGTTGCTATTGTTTTCACCCTCCAATATTTTCATATATACTAGCGTATCTTGCTATACTCATAATAAGCAAGCTTAAGCACGATAAGCTAAGGATTAAGTTTTAAATTACTTACTATCGCATTAAATACAGTTAGATAAGTTGTATTATCATCGGTTTGAATAGAAAAAGTCTTATCTCTTAGGGGAACAAGTATCAGAGTGCCATTAGATATTTTAGAAGATATTTGGCCGGTGTATCTTACGCCTTTTATGCCAGATATAGTAACTTCTTCGCTTGATACTTTTCTTTTTTTAGCATCTGGCTCTTTGGCTAAATTGTCTAAGGGCTTTTTGATGGTGTCGATGTTTTTATTTTGTAAACTAAATCTTAGTGCATATTTTTCTAACTTGGTATCTACATAGTCAGGCATTGAAAGAGCCGACAATAGTGCCGTGGAGTCGTTTTGAGTTATTGCCAAGCTCCATGACTTTGGTATATCTACCTGAAAGCTTCCGGCTTCTTGAGGCGCTGTGTATGTTCGAAAATCACTATTTTTTTCTTCGATGTATTTTTTTTCATCGATGGTCTTTTGGGCCGTTGCACCCTGTAATTGGCCCTGCTTTGTCGCTTCGGTCAACTTATCATCATTAATAAATGCCCTCGCACCAAAAAAGAAAGTTGCTATCAAAAGAATAACTGAAAAACCTCCCAAAATAATTGTAAGCATTTTATAAAACTTAAGTTGTTCGGCTACTGACTTTGCAGACTTATTACTGTGTTCTTGAGGGTTTTGATTTGGCTGAGGGAATTCCATTTTTATCCTTTAATTTTTTAAGTTGGGTTGGCCAGGCTCCCAATCTACCGGACATAAGCCGCCTGTCTGCAACGCTTTGACTACCCTAACAGTTTCGTCTACGCTACGTCCAACATTACTGTCTGAGATTACCACATAACGTAAGTTACCATCTGGATCAACAATAAACGTGCCTCGCTCGGCTTCGCCGTTTGTTTCGTTGAGTACTTCATAATCGCGGGCTAAGCTATGACTAGAATCTGCCAAAATAGGAAACTCTACATCTTTTAAATCTCTCTCAAACCATGCTTTGTGTGAGTAAACACTATCTGTGCTCGCAGCTAGTATTTCGGTGTCTAATTTCTTAAACTCGTCATAATGTTTGGCAAAACCTTGAATTTCGGTTGGACACACAAAGGTAAAATCACGTGGATAAAAGAATAGTACTACCCATTTACCTTTGTAGTCACTAAGGCTAACCTCTTTATAGTCGTCTTTGAGTTTTTTTTGATAGCTTGGTAGAGTAAATTCTGGCGCCGGTTGATTAAGTCTTAACATCTATTTCTCCTTTTTGATATATTAGTTGTTTTTATAATTGTCAGATAATTGCCTGTACACGCTCATTGATCACATGCCAATCAATAGTGGTCATAAAGCTTTCAATATATTTTTTTCTTGCCGTAGCATAATCTAAAAAGTAAGCATGTTCATACACATCCATCACAAGTATTGTATTACCGTTCCAGATACCACCTTGGTTATGAGCATCGCATATGTAGTTATCTAGGGTTTTTAGATCAGCGTCATAAGACATAACAACCCAACCTCTAGCTGCCATGCCTAAAGCACCGAACTCTGCTTGCCACTTATCGAAACTACCCCATTTTTTATTAATTAGCTCCAATACTTTGCCATCGCACTTATTAGGTTTTTCGGTCATGTTGTCAAAATAGTATTCGTGTAACTTTATTCCATTAAGGGTAAAAGTCTTCTCTACATTGAGCTCTCTAAGATCTGAGTAAGACTGGTTGGCCGACTCCAAATCGACTGATTCTAATTTTTTTACAATCTCATTGTATTTGTTTACATAGCCGGTATATAAAACATCATGATGTTCAGACAATTGACGCTCAGATATACCTGGTAAACTTTTGTATTTAAGTGGTTTTGGTTCTAATTGCATAATTACTTTCTTAATATTCTTATTTTAGCTGATATATATAGGTTACGTCAAAATTTATAGTAATGAGTATTGGTAGTTTTTTTAATCACTTTTGTGTTAGGTAATTCAAACGCGTAACTTACAAAATAACTTCCTTGCTTCATTTCTTTTGATAGTTTTTTTTCTAACCGAGGCATATACTTGGTGGCCAAGAAACAAAAAACTAGGTCTGCATCTTTGACGTCTGCACTCCAGAAATTACCTAATCGTACCTTGGCATTGGGGTACTTACGCAAGCGCCATTTGCTTACAGCCCACAATATTGGATTTAGCTCATAGCCTATGGCGTGATAGCCTTTTTTGGCGGCGATTAAAAGCATACGCCCATCGCCCGAACCTAAGTCTATAACTTTAGCTTGTTTTTTTAATTTTATGGTACTAAATATTTGATGTAGATCTTTAGAGAAGGTTGGCACATAAGGCGCTCCAAAAAAAGCTACAAAACAAAATAGTAACACTACTACAATTAACAACCAAAGGATATATATCATTTAATTATTGGTTATTTTCAAGCCACTTCTCTACTTCAGAGACAGTTTTGAGGGGTTGAATCTTGGGCCATACTGCTAGAATTTTGAGGTCTGGACCAATCAATACGGCTGAACGAATTGTGCCCATAAATTTTCGGCCATACATATTGCGCTCTCCCCAGGCTCCGTAAGATTCAATCATTTTAGCATCTGGATCAGACAAAATTGTAAATGGTAGATTGTGTTTTTCGGCAAACTTAGCATGGCTTTTTACTTCATCTTTGCTCACTCCAATTACATCCACGCCTTTAGCTTGTAGATCTTCAAAGTTATCTCTGAGGCTACAGGCTTGCTGAGTACAACCAGGGGTTTCATCTTTGGGGTAAAAGTATATTAGCGTAGTCTTATCTTTTAAGTCATTTAAGCTGTGTTTTTTACCATCTTGATCTAGTAAGTCGAAATCTGGTGCACTATCGCTAATTTGTAATGTCATCTTTACTCCCTTTTATTGTGGTAGGTTATTAGTTTTGTTATTCGATACTGTTGATTCATTCAAACCGCTAGTTGATTCTGGATTAGCAGTTTTTATTTTATGTAGTTT
>CAZEIU010000011.1:0-23116 GCA_964512085.1 uncultured Candidatus Saccharibacteria bacterium | reverse complement strand
TTACAAAATTGTTGTGGTTTTGGTGTTGACATGTTCGTATACTGTTCGTTATACTGATATTAAAGTATTGGTTATTAATTAACTTTTGGAGGGCAACAAAAATGACAAAACAAGCACTAACAAAAAAGCAACGTAAAACGCTCGATTATATTACTACATTTATAGAGCAACGTGGATACTCTCCTAGCTATCGCGAAATAGCCAATGGCCTTAAGCTTAGCTCTGTAGCAACAATAGCTCAGCATATTGACACATTGGTAGCCAAAGGCTTGTTGGTAAAAGGCAATAACTCAGCACGTTCGCTAATGCCGGTAGAGGAAATTCAAGAAGAGCTCAAAAAACCAGCAGTTGGCTTGCCTATACTCGGCTTAATTGCCGCTGGTAGCCCTATAGAGACTATCTCTGGCCACAAAGAGACTTTAGAAGTGCCAGCCTTTATGGTGGGTAGCAAAAACTCTTATGTTCTTCAGGTAAAAGGCCAAAGTATGATAGAAGACGGCATCAACGACGGCGATTACGTAGTTGTGCAAGAAAAAGAAGTTGCTAGTAATGGCGAAATAGTAGTAGCCCTCATGAACAACTCCGAGGCCACGCTCAAGCGTTACTACAAAGAGGCTCGCCGTATTCGCTTACAACCCGCCAACTCAAGTATGGAGCCTATATACGTAGAACCCGGTACGCCTCTTAAAATTCAAGGCGTAGTTATTGGTCTTATTCGAAAGTACTAAGGCTCAATAATGTTCACCAAGTCTCAAGCGTTAGAACTTAAGAAAATTATTTACAAAAACGATACTCTTACAAAAGCACTTGAGATTATACCTCAACTCAACCTGCCCGACTGGTATGTGGCTGGTGGTGTAGTATCGCAAACCGTCTGGAACTATTATCACGGTTATGATTTGAATTCTCATATAAAAGATATTGATTTGGTCTACTTCGACAAAGATACTTCATATGAGGCCGAGGATAAGTTTATTAAAAAAGCCGAGAAACTTTTTGCCGAAATACCAATAGAGGTAGAGGTACGCAATCAGGCTAGAGTGCACTTGTGGTATAAGAGCGCCAAACCAAATATAGAGCCTTACCAATCTACACAACAAGGCATTGCTAGTTGGTTAACAAAGGTTACTTGTATAGGTATAAATACAGAAAATAATAAATTTAATATCTATGCTCCTTATGGCTTAGATGATCTTTTCGACTTAATAGTGCGGCCCAATAAAATCAGGGGTAATAAGCAAGACTATGATAATAAAACCAATCGATGGCGAAAGGTGTGGCCTAAACTAACTATAATTGACTGGAACGATGGTTAAGTCTAATAAGCTATTCTAAAATCAGCATTAAGCTCACAACAAACTTAAAAGCATAGATTGTAATAAACATTCCCAAAACAGCCCCCAGCAGATACAAACTGCCTATAAGTAGATCGTTGGGTATGCTAAAAATAAAGCTTATAAACCAGCTGTTCCAAATAGGAAACAGCAATCCAAGCGTAAGTAGCGCTAACACTACTAGGGCCGCAAAAAGACCAAGCTCAATTATTGGCCATTTCTTTTTTTCTTCTTTGCTTTGGTGACTAACATAATCTCGTTCTACTATTACCTCGTTGCGTGCTTCAGAGAAAATATTGTATACCCAATAAAGAATAGAATAGGCAAGCAAACCAACGGCTATCCAGAAGATTACTAATGTAATGGTATTGAGTATTGGTAATGACAACCAAGCTTGTATTTGCTCGGCAAAACTAGATTGCACTTCTTCTCTGGCAAGCAACGTGCCTTGGGTAAAATGAAGTGTTACCACACTAATATTAACTACGAATAACAGTAATAGGCCAAAGCACGCCATAGTGATGCCTTGGCGAGCATTTATCTTCAATGCTTGTTTAACCTGCTCTGGCTTGAGCTTCATACTCTACTCGCTTGCAGAAGTCGGGCCAACAGTTAAAACAATACTAGTTTTATCTTTGCCAGAACTTTGATCGGCAGCAATTATTACTGTCAGAGTACGGTCGCCTTTTGTATACGAGGCTAACTTGCCCGAACCAGTATCAAACTGAGCGTTATCGGCGCCACCAACCCAGCCATCTTTTGGTAATTGTTGATTGTAGTACTCATTAACTTTGGTGCTAGCATCAGAACTAACTAAGGTTACGGCATAGGTGTCTTTTTTGGTTGTTACCGCGGCTTTGACTTCTGAAGGTTCGTATATTGGTACATCACTAGGAAATCCGCTAGGCAATTTTACATCATTACCTACAGAAACCGACTCACCGTTTTTGTTAGTAGCAGTTATGCTTCCGTTATTAACATTAAGCCCAGCATCTTTGGCGGCTTTTTGAATAGAATAAGTTACAAAACCAACAAGAGCTATTCCAAAAACTATCAAGATAGTAGAAATAATAATGGCAGCTTTTGCCAACCCTTTACCTTTTTCGCCACTTTTTTTAATAGAGCTAAGAGCCACTATACCTAAAATTAAACCAATTAATGGGAAAAAGAAGGTCAATATTATTGCGGCAATCGCAACGCCATTGGTTTTTTCTGCTGCCGGTGTCACTGTTGGCGGTGGCGACGGTTCGTTAGTAGTGTTTTGAACGGGGGGTTTTTGTGGCGATTGAGTAGTAGCCATTATTTTCTCCTAATTATTTTTATGCTTATGTCTATGGTAGCTCTAATGTTTTACTTTCGCAAGCAAAAATAATTTGCTAAGTAAAAGCATAAGTATTTTGGTACAATAAGTACTATGTTACAGGCCTTACTAAAAACTTTTCCACTATCATTGGTGGCGGCAGTTAGCCCAGTACTAATAATTTTTGAGATAGTAGTACTAAGTGGTAAATCAAAATCTATTCTGAAAACTTGGTTTTATGTTTTTGGTGCGGGTATAGTACTACTAGTTATTGGTGTTTTAGAATTACTAGTTTTTCGCAACTTGTCTTTAAGACCAGCTACGCCAGATAACTTCTCGGCTTATTTAGATTTTATTTTTGCAATCTTACTAGTATGGTTACTTTTTAGAAGACCTCATAAGAGCACCAATAAGCCCAAAAGAAAACTACCAAACTCTTATTATGCTTATTTTGCATTGGGCGCAGGTCTTATGATGGTAAATGTAAGTTCTCTCATACCATATCTAGCCATGATAAAACTGCTTGGCGAAACTAGCATTACTACTATAGAAAAAATACAGGTTTTACTTCTAAACATTGCTCTAATTTTACTGCCTTTAATAATTCCCTTGCTATATTGCTCGATATTTTCTAAGAGTGCCAATAAATTTTTAGGCGCATTGAGTAGCTTTACCAAACGATATAGCAGCATAATTACTAAGGTGTTGTTAGTGGCTATTATAATATACTTAATATGGCACGGCATTAGTCAGCTACAATAACTTCAAAGTATTAAAAAAGACCCGTTAAGGGCCTTTTTTAAATTTTACATCAAATTATTTTCTAAATAATCTCGGCAAAACTATTGTTGGGTCAATACTGTGATCTTGTAGCCATTGTTTCATACTATCATGAAGCTGTGTTATGGCACTTTTCTTCTCTTCTTTGGTTTTATCTGATTCTCGAATCTCTCTTATTTGGTCATGATTTTCTTTGAGCTTGGCAAGCAGATCATCTTTTTGTTGCTGATTAATCTTACCTTCTTCTACGGCCTTGTTAAGCCTGTTTTCAATTCTTTGTCTACGCATCTCAGGATTCATTCTATGCATTTCTGGTCTGTTATCACCGCCATTGTCACGGCCCATATGAGCTTGAGCCACTCCAGATATACCAGTGGTAAGTATTACAGTGGCCATAGCAATAGTAGCTAATTTTACTTTTTTATTGTGTTTCATAAATATTATTCCTCCGCTTATTAGTCTGCAAGGTTAATAACAGTCAGTAGAGATATTTGTGACTAATTGTTATCGATATAGTCTTGGCAAAAACGTTCAAAGATAGCGTTTGTCCAGCCAAAACCTACTTGTGTAGGATATACGCCTTTTACAGGCGGTTTGTCGGGTGCCACCACATTGTACTTCTCTATAAAATCACCGTGCTGATTAAACCATTCTAAGTTGGTGCCAATCCACTTTAGTGCGATTCTTTGAGCATCTTTGTGATAACCGTACCTTTCGAGCCCTTTTACGACAATATAGTGAAGTGGCGCCCATCCGTTTGGATAGGCCCACTGGGTAGGCATAGATCCTCTCATTACTTTATTGACATTTGGTAGTTCTGTTGTGGCTAGGCCTCCTTTGTGTTCAAACCGACGAAGATTTTTTACCAAACTTTCGGCCTTTTTCTTATCTACCATACCCGCCCACATTGGGTAATAACTGGCTAAGCTATTGATCATAGAATGTTTATGTTTCACAAAATTGAAATCAAAATATGTTTTGTGTAAACTATCCCACATCAGGTAATCCATAGTTCTTTTGCGACTATTAGCTGCTCTTTGCCAGTGGTCTTTGGCCTTATGTTCATTAAAAATTGCTTCAGTATACTCAAAATCTTTTTCATACTTGTAGAGTAATGCGTTCAAATCTACCGGCAAGTAGTTGAGACATTTTCTGTTAAACCGCGTTGTCATATCCCAACCGCTCTCAGCCTCGGCCAAATCGTTTAAAACATTGATATCATAATACCTACTTAAGCCAGAGTGGACCTTTCTTACATTTGGCTTGTGGGTGCCCATCCAAACAGTGCTGTATTCTTCTTGAGCCGTGTGCATCATTTTTTTGAGCCACTGTTTGTCCATACTGTAAGTATGATAAACATCTAAAATATAGCTAGTAAGAAATGGTGGATGCGATCTGCCCATTAAATACGTACGACTAGCATTGGGAATAATGTGAAACCTACCATACATGTATATAAGGTTTTCTAACATACCTATAACTACGTCTTTGTGCTTGGCATTGAGTAAGCCTTGCGCAATAAAATAGCTATCCCAATAATACTGCTCCGGAAAATCAAATTCTCGACCCGGCTCATAAGCAGGTACTATATAAGGTTTTGGTAAGGCTATTAGAGTTGAGTCTTCTTTAGGATTAGACCTTTTTAAGTGCTTCCAGTATCCGTCGATGTATTCTCTCGCCTTTTTTACCTCAGCAGTATTAATAGCTTGGTGGTTTTTATTAAAAAATCTTAATAATTGTCTGGTTCTGCCTATCATAACCTTAATATAACAAATTATATTGCTTGAAGTATAAATTGGGCAGACTAATTGACTGGCGCTACTGGCAGAGTTTGGTTACAAGTTGAAGTGTTTGGTCTGTTCGCAAACCTATCGCTTATCCAATTAGTAACATCTGGCGATACAACCTGTGCGGTTTGAATATGTCCTACGCCAGAGATCCATAATGTTGATAAGTTGGAGTTGGCCTGACAAGCTCTTTGTATATATTGCGCTGTGGTGTTAGCCAAAACCACTTGATCAGTTTCACTTTGAGCTATCATAAGCGGCTGATTGGGCGACAAAATAGGTGCGGTTTGCTCTGTTGCTACAGTGTTCCACGATGGAACATTGGATATGGTTGTAGAGAAAAATGATTGACCAAGTTTGTTGCGAATAAGTCCTTCTATTGCTGCGCTGTCTATACATTGGTAAGCTATTTTTTGATAGTTTCTTAGTGCTGGTGCAGTGGCAATTTGGTTGATATCTAAGTTTTTATATACATTTGGCCAAGACACCAATACTTCTGGCCCAATCACCCAGCCCAGCGAGGTATTGTATTGCTCGTTAAACAAAGCGCTTAGTTCTGCTGCCGGAGCAGAAGCAACCGTACCTTTAAGTTGTAGCTCTGGAGCATAACCAGATGCCATACTCGCACTAAATAATGCCGAATGCCCTCCCTGTGAGTGTCCCCATATAGCAAACTCATTACTAGCAGTTGCACCTACTACTTGGCGTGCAGCCCTAACACTATTGAGTACATCATGGGCCTCGTCTTGACCTACCAAATAGCCTTCGGTGCCATCAGTGCCCAACCCAGCATAATCGGTGGCCACAACTATCCAGCCATTTTGAAGCATTTGATTCACCCAAGCAATATTGCCCGTAGGATCGTTTAGCCTAGAAGGAGCACACTGATCGCCCATACCGATTGTGCCGTGAGCCCAAGCCACAATCGGTCTTGGTGAAGTTGGCGTTCCGTTTGGGATAAAAAGCATGCCCGATGAGAAAGTATAGCTCCCATCATAACGTTGGGTTCGGTACAGTATTCTTTGGCTCGATCCATTTTGAATATTGGCCCCAAGTGGCTCTTGCCGAACCACCTCGCCCACTTTACCGACTGCAGAAAAACTATCGGTATTATAAAAAGGTTGCAATTGAGCCTGGAATCGATCGGCCTGAACTTGAGCCAATACCCTCCAAGCTATTAATAATACAAGCACAAACAAAAAAGCAATTATTAGCAACTTAAGTTTGGGGTGGCGTCGCCAAAAAGCGGTAGTTGGCTTTGCCTTTTTATTGGAGGTCATAATACACTTTATTTTAGCACAAAGCGCTTATGATTTATTGGCTGATTAGTTTAGCAACGCCCAGCGCACTACCCTCATAAGTTGATAGTCTTTCAATTTTTATATTATTAAGCTCTTGCTGTTTTCTTACTAAGTTGTTGTTTTGGCTAATGCCGCCATCTACAAACACTACCTTGGTATTATCATCTATTAGTCGAGACAATGTTGGTGCTGTTTCGGTGGCTATTTCTTCTACAACTTGCTTAAGTTTTTCTTCGTTATTCAATACTGGCGTAGTTCTGGCCGAGCCGTCTTCTATTTTGGCCTCAAGCAAATATTCTGGGTTTTCACCTTTATATACCGCCAAGGTTGTTAAAAAACCTTTTTCTAATTTGAACTCCTCGCCCAATAATTTCATAACAAACACTCCAGTGCCATAAGTAGCTTTGACAGTCCCAATCTCGTTACCAGCAGCATACATGCTAGCCTGCTGATCTCCTATAACTCCAACGATCTGCATATCTGTATCCTTGATAGTTCCAAAATCACTTTTACTCGGCAATACTTTTGGCAATATTTGCTTGGGTACACCAAAAATTTTAAGTAGCTCTTCTTGCCAATGCAGATTGCGTATATCAAAAAGCATTGTCCGCGATGCGTTGGTCACGTCGGTACAATGATTGCCCGTAAGCTTATAAATTATCCAACTATCTATTGTGCCAAAGGCAATGTTATTTAAATCTGTCGCTTCTAAATCTAAATGCTTCAGTAGCCATCGCAATTTAGAAGCTGTAAAATATTCATTTATAATTAGCCCAGTTTGATTGCGTACCAATGCCGATATTTCTTTGTTGCTTTTTAGTTTTTCACAAAAAAGTCGGCTTCTTTTATCTTGCCAAAGTATTGCAGGATAATAAGGTTTGCCTGTGACTTTATTCCACAGCACAAAACTTTCGCGCTGGTTAGTTATACCGAGCTTAGTTATTGAAGGGTACTTTTCTTTTACTTTATTTATAAGAGACAAGCTCTTCTTATAAATCTCTATTGGGTCTTGCTCGGCACGATACTCTTTGGGAACACTCTTTTCTACATCAACTGAATCTAAAAACTCAATTTTAAGAGATTCATCAAATACAACAATTTTGATTTTGGTAGTACCAACATCTAATACAGCTATCATTTTTGGCTCAAGATTATTTCTTCAAACGTAGTGGCATTTTGTTTTTGATTAATTATCTGCGTAAGACTACTTAGTATTGCAAATTCATTTACATCTACTACCGAGCCAATCTCCATAAGCGCATTTACGCCCTCACTGCTATGCTTATCTACTTTTTCACCTTTGGCGATCGATAGGCCCGTACGATGATTAAACGAAAGTTCGCTAAAACCGGTAGCTAATAAATCACCAATGCCAGCTAAGCTAAGAGATACATTAGGGTCAGCATTGAGTTTAGTCAAAACATTTTGCATTTCAGCTATCACTTTGGTAGCCAACGCCCCTTTAGCATTAGAGCCCAAGCTTAAACCGTCACACAAACCAAAAGCTACGGCGTAGATGTTCTTAAGTGATCCGCACAGTGCTACACTCTGCATATCTTTGCTGTGTATTAATTCAAAATTATTATTGGCCAATGATTGCACTTGGTTAAAAGATTCTTCGTTTTGAGTTGCCAATATTGAAGAGGTGGGTTTGCGGCTACTTAACTCATCAGCTAGCATTGGACCATACAAAACACCAGTTGTGTAAGTGTCATTACTTGCTTTGCTCAACACTTCGGCCATAGTTTCAAAGCCTTTTTCTACTCCTTTAGCAACAGTAATAACAATTTTAGGCTCATTGGTTTTTATAGACTCGGCTATTTCTTTTACAGCCCAAGACGGCACGCCCAAAAAAATTATATGAGATTTATCAACCAATTGTTGTTGCGACTCAACGCTACATTTTGATTTATCTATATCCCAAAAATTTATTTCGTTTGCTTTGCTAAAAGCTTTAGCCAAGGCTTGGCCAATAGCTCCCGCACCGATTATGCCAATATTTTTACTCATATATTTATACTAGCACAATTAGGTGATAGCCAAATATATGTTTTTTGACAAATAAAAATCTCGATCTTTCGATCGAGACAATAATTTACTTCTCGTAAGGCAAGCAAACCTTTTCTTTGAGATTTCTAAACACAACGGTAGGAGCATGCTTTCGGCGCTCCACTAGGCGCTCAATAGTCATAGGTTCTCCAGTAGTATTACAACTAATCTCTTCTAGTAGACTGGCAAGATACTTGCTTTCTTCTGCCTTGCGAGCTTCTTGCTTAGCTGCGCGAGCAACCTTACGATTATCGCGGAACTTCGAACCAGATATTGCATCGATAATCATTGCGCCACCTACAAACAAAACAATTAAACCCAGAACAATACCTACTGTGAACAGCGCGTACCAAATGCTACCACTCAAGAGGCCAACCATGCTAAAAACAAATAACAAGATTAGTGAAATAGTAAATGGCACAACCCAAGCCTCTGGCCGAAGCACATCGCAATCGTAGTTGTCTTTTTTGTAGTACCAAGCAGAGTGTGGTTTTACACCACCAAATACTGCACTAAACGAGCCGTGCCGGTAAGGCTTGAGTGCCTCTTTGTACTGTAAGCCGTAAATAAAGCCAGTAATTGAGAATAGAACAACGCCAATAAACTTAAACAGATAGTGCAGTGGCAACATAAAGATTGTTTTAACTGAGCTCTTAATGATTTTACCTCTCACGTCACACTGATCGTACTCATCTGGATTGTAATAGACAGAAAGAAAGCTCTGAGTAATAGGACGGGGCGGCTTGGCAAAGTTATCTTGGAGTACAACAAATTTATGTGTAGCTACATGATCATAACGGCGAGCCGTGACGAATCTAGATCTCCTACTACGCGACAGGTCTTCGTGCCAATAATCATAAATTTCACCATCATAGCCTGTATAGACTCTAAATCGGTAATAGTTTGACCGGTTACGCTCTTCGAACAGTTGCATCATTCTATACACTGGCGTATCGTTATCTGGATAAACTACCATAATATCTACAGTAATTTCACCAGACTTTGTAAAAGTAACAGGAGCAAACCCCTTGGCGATTGATACGACATATCGCTCGAGCTCAAGATCACCCTTGCGAAGTACGATCAATAAGTGAGCATCGGTAATTTTATTGCTGGTAAGAAAATCAGCAAGGGGCTTATTAACACAAATACCAACCTTGGCATACGGCCCATTACCGTTATCGCTAACTACAATATGAAAAGGATCGTCTGGTTGTGCTTCATCGGTAGGAATAGATTCATCTACGGCAGTAGACAACTTAAATCACCTCACTTTGGTCGAGGATCACTTTTTAGGAGAAGTCCTCCTAAAACTACCCTACGATAGCATAATTGGGCTTTTTGGTCAATCTATAAAAGCAGTAAGAGTTGCTGCTATATATTGTTTAATAAGCTTACTTCAATTTCTTTATAACAATCCTTACAAATATGGTATTTTTGCACTTGGCTATCTGCATTGGGTGGGCTTAGGATAATTGCGCCAAAATCATCAAGCTCCTTATTACACATGTCACATTTGGGTTTTATAGCCATAGCCAATTAAAACCTAAGTGTTGCAAAGTAGTCGTCGAGTGTTTCGGCGCGACGTATTTTCTTTACACTGCCATCTTTTTTGAGCAATAACTCGGCCGAACGCAAAGTTCCATTGTAGTTAAAGCCCATACTGTGGCCATGGGCTCCAGCATCGTGTATCAACACAACATCACCAATTTCTACTTTGGGCAATATTCTAGCGATAGCAAACTTATCATTGTTCTCACAAAGAGAGCCCGTAACATCATATGTATGGTTTTGTCTTTTTTTCTCTTTGCCTAGTACGGTAATGTGATGGTATGCGCCATACATGCCGGGACGCATTAAATTAGCCATATTGGCATCTAAGCCTATGTATTCTCTATAAGTATTTTTTTTGTGAATAACCGTGCTCACCAAATAACCGTGTGGGCCAGTAATATAACGGCCAAGTTCAAAAAACAAACTCGGAGATAGCTGGTGTTCACTTAGCATTTCACTATAAACTCGTTCTACCTCTTTTGAAAGTTTGGCAATATCTACAGGTTCTTGCTCGGGTAAATATGGTATACCAATACCTCCACCAAGGTTAATAAAATCTAGCTCAATACCAAGCTTTTGTTTTAATTCAATTGCGAGCTCAAACATCATTCGAGCTGTCTCCACAAAATATCCTATATCTAGCTCATTGCTGGCTATCATAGTGTGAATACCAAAGCTCTCTACACCCTTATTCTTGGCAATTTTGTAGGCTTTAAACAATTGTTCTCTAGTGAGTCCATATTTGGCCTCTGCTGGGTTACCAATAAGTACATTGCCGGTACGTTCAGAGCCTGGATTGTATCGAAAACAAATTTTTGTAGGCATTTTGCCGATAGTATCTTCTAAAAAATCAATGTGTGTTATATCGTCTAAATTAATAATGGCGCCAAGTTCATAAGCCTTTTTAAATTCTTCGGCCGGAGTATCATTGCTGGTAAACATTATTTGGTTACCTCTAAAGCCCGCTTTTTCAGCAAGTACAAGCTCGGCCATTGAGCTACAATCAACTCCCATGCCTTGAGATTTTACAAGTTTTAGAATCTCAGGGTTGGGCAAAGCTTTGACAGCAAAATAGTTCTTAAAACCATTAGCCCAACTAAAAGTTGAGTTGAGGTTCTGGCAAGTGTTAATTATTCCCTGCTCATCATATATATAGACAGGTGTAGGATATTTTTCGATGATGGACTGAACTGTTTTTTTGCTAAATGGTAATTTTTTCATTTGGCTATTTTAGCAGATTATCATCTATATAGGTAATTGATAGTTAAGAAAGGCTAAGGTCTTTGTTGGCATATCGCCAAGCACCGACGGCCACCATTAAACCGCTCAACATCAAAAGTATTGCCATATAACGATAGTCAGAGTTGCTAAACTTATAGCCAGCCGAATCTGTCTGAAAAACAAAGTATGGCGAAAACCATATTAATTTGCTTAAACGATCTTGAAGCTGAGAAACTATACCGAGCATAAAGCTGCCAAAAAATATACCTACTACCAAAATAGAGGTCTTAGATGTTTTTTTGGAGGCTGCCGACAAGGCAAAAGCAATACTACCGAATATTAAGTACTCAAAAAATACTTTTATGTATAGCCTTGCTAGATTTGCAACATATGGTTGATGTGCAGAGTTAAATATTAATATCGAGAAATATCCTGCTAAAAACAACCCTAGCGACATAAAGAATAGATACACTATTAATACTTTGTATTTTACAAGTATTATCTTGGTTCGACTTATTGGTTTGGTAGCCAAATAATCAATATGCTTTTCTTCATTCTCTTTCGAAACAATATTTGATCCTAAGTTAATAGAGTAAATAATTACGGCAATTACAAAATACTGCGACATATATCCAAACCAAAAAACAATATCTTGAAAACTCACTCCGGCAACCGAGCCATTGAGTCCAAATGCTGTGCCCAAGCCCTTAGGAATAGCGTTAATTTTGGCATTAATAAGCTCTAAATAGTCGCTCGATCTAAAGGTTGGAAACATGCTCATTAAAGCGAAAATAAGTACAGAGAGAATTACAAACCATATCAAAAATCCTTTTAGGTTTTGCTTAAGCTCAAATTTAAATAGATTCATGCTACTTTTCACATCTCACCTTCTTCATAGAATTCACCAAATATGTCTTCGAGTTTGACGTCTGCAATCCTTATCGATTCTAGCTTATAACTACTTACATATCTGACCAACTCATTGATGTCGCCTTTATAAATAAAAGAGACCGTATCTTTGTTAAGTTGCTTGTGATCTATCTCGTGTTTTGCAAAGAATGATTTATCAATTTTAGTCTTTGTTTTAATAGTAACTTGCAAACCAACACTAGCAATAATTTTTTTAACATTATCTTTTTTGATAATTTTGCCTTGTCTTATTACAGCCACGTTTTTGCAATATGTTTGTACCTCTTCTAGATTATGGCTAGAGAAGAATATAGTTGTACCTAAGCGATTTAATCGTGAGAGTTCATCAAAAAGTATTTTTTGCATCAACGGATCTAAGCTATTTGATACTTCATCGAAAACTAGTAGTTTTGGCTGATGCATAAGAGCACAGACAATGGCTACCTTCTTTTTGTTACCCAGCGACAAACTCGAAATTCTTTTGTTATCATTGATTTCAAATATTTGTTTTAACTTAGCTAAATAATCTTTGTCTATAGATTTATAGTAGTTTGCAAAATAGCTAATTTGCTCTTTGACCCTTAAATCGCCATACAAATTTGCTTCGCCAGGTACTAAGCCAATTTGTGATTGAAAATTATTTTTATTAATATCTTCGCCCATTAGCTCTACATTGCCGGCATTGATTTTTAATAACCCCAGCATTGACTTAATAGTAGTAGTTTTACCAGCCCCATTTGGACCAATAAAACCAAAAAAGTCTCCCTCTTCTATATTAAGGCTAATATTATCTACGGCTGTAAAATTGCCATATCTCTTAGTTAGGTTAGTAATATTTATTGCATTCATTACTTAAATTCTAGCACAGCTGAAACTAGATTATTGGTATTATCGATGTCATATAGCCTTACTTTAATCAATTCTTTCAATAAGGCTTCTTTCAAGGGATTGTCGAGAGTAAACTGGACTGTTCCTTTCGATATCTTATAGTCTTTTAGTTTGGGTTTAACGACTTCAATAGCGTGAGATCCTGGGAAAATACTCATGTGGTCTTTAAACACGGCAAAGTGAATAAGATTTTTGCTTTTATACTTTAATGTAGGCATACCATAGCTTATTGTTTCCTCAGTATCAGGTACAGATTGTTTTATGATTTTTCTTATTCGCTCAAGTTCTTTTCTTTGTGGAGGATGAACTTCTGCTAAGTAGTTATCTATCTTTGTCATTTTATACATCCATTATATATAAGTATATCATCTGCTTAGATAACGCTTATGTTTTTATTAAATAAAATCAAATAGTATAATATCGATATGTTGAGATTAGAACCAATTCTTAAACAATTGCCAGTTAAATCTTATAGGGCAGGAGATGTAATATTTAAACCCGGTGATACTCCAAAATTTGGATTAATCCCATTAAGTGGCGTAATAAACACTTACTCTTGCGACCATAATGGCATAGAGCGCCGTATAATTTCTGCCAAAGAATATGAATTGGTGCCCAATAACTGGCTTATTTCACCGAGCGTACCAGTCAATTACTACTATAAGGCCTACACTGATGTAGTGTGTGCTATCGCCGACAGAAGAGAATTTCCACGACTACTCATGAGTAATCCTGAGGCATTATATGAGTTATTGCTAGTGCAAGACAATCACATGCAGGCTGCAAAGTACAGAATAGAAACTCTAATTCAGCCTAAAGCAATCGATAAGCTCCTCTACATGTTTCGGTACATGGTAGAAAGAGTTTCTCTGCCTACCGATAAAAGACATTGGGTAAAAACTATATTTCCTCTCACCCAAGCTGAATTTGCCGATGCCTTGGGCCTTACTAGAGAAACAGCCGCCAAAGAATTAAAGCAATTAGAAGACGATGGCGTTATTAAGTCACTTAACAAATCTTTTTATCTTATAAATAAAGCGAAGGTAACTGAATTAACTCAAAGTAAATAAGGACTACGGTTATTTAGTTCTTTTTTGGTTTAACTTTCGCATAGCCATAAAAATATAGCCAAAACCTAAACCAATAAGCAAGAATGATACAAATAACAATTTGTTCTTGTCGACACCAGTACTAGCCAAACTATCATTATTTGAGCTAGAGTTGGTTATATTATTATTTGAAATGTTACCATTATTATCGCTAGCTATGAGGGTAAAACTTATAGAGCCAGTTGCAGTCTCAGCCGGAGCGGCATGAATAAAGAACGGCCCACCGTCCATATTTATAGTCTTAGAAACTGTATTATTTGAGGTATCGACAACCGATACAGTCGTGCCGTTTAGACCACCTAAAAGATTTGGGTTGGCGACATACAATTTACTATCATCAGAGGTTAGAGCCATTCCCCATGGTCCAGTCCCTACTGTAATTGTATCTACCAGAGCTTTTGATGCAGTATCGAAAACTTCTACAATATTACTCCCCGGATAAGATGTATAAAGCCTAGTACCTGATGAGTTTAGCAACATAAATTCGGGTTGACTATCAATAGAGGAATCTAAGTTGCCTACTATAGCTCCGGTGTCAGGATTTACAATTGCGATACCTGCAGTTGCCGTATCGCCATTGCTTACATACAATAAACTGCCATCAGCATTAAAAGCAGTAGAATTTGGGCTCGTAAAACCACTATATGTAGCAGTAACAGTGTCGCTAACTGTATCTATCTTAGAGATTTCATTATCTCCGCCATTTGTCTCCCATATTTCATTCGTTCCAGGCCTATGAATAGTTCCGTGCGGGTGACTTACTCCAGCAGTACCAATCGTAATAGTTGTTATCTCAGAATTATCGGCTGTATTATAAACATGCTCTACAGCATTCTCGTTATCAGCAACATATACTTTTGTACCATCGGCATTAAAAGCCATCGATGCCGCTCTGGGTGTAGTTCCGGTCATAGTAAAACTCGATACGCTCTCACCCACAAGATCAATAGGCCACACCAATGCACTACTCAGATATGGAGATGTGCCGTAGGCTTTGGTAAAATCACTATTTGGTTTCCATACCAGAAATGGTAATCCTCCACTTATAATATTAAAAGAAGTCGATTGTGTATCAGTAATAGTATTTATCTTGGCCATGTGCGAAGACGGCAAGTCGCTAGGAGTCACTACGTTCGTGTACATAGTTTGATTATCCACAGTTGCCTCGATATTTTTTGCGCCGGCAGATTGACCGGACACATTCACGCTCCAATTACCGGCCCCGTCTGAGATAGTACTACCCACAATGACACTATTAACTTTTACCGTTATTTTACTATCGGCAGTAGCCGTGCCGGTGACATCAAAACTAGTTCCTGTAGCACTAGAGCCATTAGTAGGTGAAGTAATAGCAATACTTACAGCGGCTTTTGCGGGGTTTGCTGCCAGAAGTAGATTTATTACTAAGACAAAAGATATAACAATAAGTATAAGCTTTTTCATGTTTGTTTTAGTATAACAGTAAGTTTATATAAAGTCTAATTGATAACGCTTACGTTATAAATACTATTACTATATTTTATCAATCAGCCAGATTCTTATTGTATATATGTTTTCTGGTGTGCCAAACCAGCACAATTGTCCAAATTTGCATTATTAGCAAAACTACCAATTGGGCTATAGCTATATACCTGTTTAGTACTAATATACAAACTGAGGCCCACAAAATACTAATCATTAATAAGTAAAAAGTTATATTACTAATTTGCTGCACTGCTTTGACGGGATGCTTTTTCATAAGCCAAATCATGCTGCTATAGCCAATTAAAGCAGTATATATACAAATATTGTGCAAAATGTCTCTTGTGCTACCATTGTGGCTAAAACTTATCCAGCCAGTGAGAGACAGCATTAGACCCGATACGAAAGCAATAATTGGTATGTTTTTGGCATATGGCCTAAGCACAAATGAAAAAATAAAATAAAAAACTCCAGCCAGAGTTAATGTCAGACCAAATATTAGCGGAAGTGGTCGTGGGGCTACAGACAATAAACTTAATGCAATATCGGGGTTAAATTTTTTAATATAATGAATTGCTAATGCAAGGCCCGCTAATTCAACGAATATTGTTAACGGCCCAAACATTAATAGGGTCTTTTGTGAAACTTTCATTTGTTTTATTTTAGCACTAGATGGTTGATTGTAAGAATTATAGCCTAAGGAGCAATAACTTTTAATTTGTTTTTATGCATCTTATATTGTAGGGGTGTTCTGTAAGATATTATCTCGCCGTCTTTTGCTACAGTTATTTTATTATTTTTTGTTTTTATATTTATTAAGATTTCATCAGTATGAAAGCTCTTATAACGCTTGGTAATTTTATGAGATGTAAATATGCCTATGATGGTTTTAAAAACGCCCCCTATGCCCTTATGAATGAGAATATTTACAGTTAACAGTCCCGAGTTAAGAGATTTTCGACGAATTGAAAAAGTCTTGTCTATACCATAATCATTATTACTAATAAAAATCACTGGCGTTTTTAAAGACTTAGTTTCGCCATCACATTGTAGCGTAACATCTAAAATACTAAACATCGCTAGAGTTGAAAAAAGACTTGTGATATATGCAGCTATTTTACCGAGTATTTTTTGATGCTTTTCTCTTTTGTGCACATATCTTGCATAGACCCCTATACTAGAATTATTTATAAATAAATCATTATTAATAGTCGCGTAGTCTATTTTTTTAACTTTGTTTTTTGAAATTACCTTGCAGGCTTTTTTAATATCTTGTGGCACCTTGAGATCTTTTGAAAAGTTATTCATTGTACCTAGTGGCAAAACTCCTAATGCAAGGTTGTTTTTTACACACCAAGAGGCCACGCCACTCACAGTACCATCCCCTCCTGCTGCGCATAATATCTTGCAACCATCTTTTACAGCTCTTTGAACGGTTTTATCGAAAGATTTTTTTACAATATATATCTTAGCGTCTGGTAATATTTTATTGAAAATTGAAGTTATTGACTCTAAATTAATTTTACTAGCTTTGCGAGCAGACAAATTCAAAATAATACCCCTTTTGACCATTTATACTCCAAATATTTTAATTATTAATACCAACAGCACAAAAGCCACCAGCCAACCTGCAATTACATCGCTTGCGTAGTGTACACCTAAATAAACTCTCGATAGTCCTATACCAAAAATTATCAATGCCAAAGATATGGCTACGATAATACCCAATGGTTGTTGTAAACGAGTGTAAGCTACGTACGCAAGAAGCCCGAGCACTAGCATCGACATGTAAGCATGGCCACTTGGAAAACTATAACTTTTAGGTTGATTTATGCTGGCAAAAATTACGGCCGGCCGACTGCGCTGAAAGATTATTTTTAATATCGGCGACACTAACAACAATACCGCCGTTGCAAAGCCGGCTTTTACTACCGATGCTTGCTTGTTAATAAACATATAAACAGTAAGTGATATAACAATACTTAGCAACACCAACGGTTCACCAATAAATGTCAATGCTATCATTAATGGCCTGATTTCTTTGGGTAGTTTCTGCACCGACTTTATGATACTGGAATCAACTTGGTGTATTTTTGTAAACATAATTTTGCTCTTATTAGTAAACGATTAGTGTTTTAAGTATATATTAAAAATTAAAATGATTATTTTTCTAAAACTTAGAAATTTCGATCTTCTTCATTTGCATCATATTCGCAAACGCACCAGGTTTTTTCAATAATTCGTTTGTATTCTCTGGCACAATCTGCCAACTAAGGCCAAATTGATCTTTGCACCATCCACACTGCTCGGCCTCCGGCACGGCTGAGAGTTTACTCCAAAAGTAATCAATTTCTTCTTGATCTTTGCAGACCACAGAAAAAGATACCGATTCATTAAACTTAAATTCTGAACCAGCATTAATAGCAACAAAAGACATGCCGTCTAACTCATACTCAATAGTCAGAACTTTACCAGCTAAGTTGAGCTGAAAATCTGCCAACCCTTCTTCTTTAGTTTTTGGATAATATTCGGTGGAGATTATTCTACTATTTTTAAAAACACTCAAATAATAATTAACTGCCTCTTGGGCATTCCCATCAAACCACAAGTTTGGGGTTATTTTTTGCTGCATACATATCTCCTAAGTTTTTATATTCACCTAATTGTATTATATCAATACATAGTAGCCAGAATGATTTTAAGTTATCATTATTATATGAAAAACAATAAAATACTTGCCGGTACCGTACATGACTTGCCATCAGACCTCAAAAAGGCCCTTATCTCAAACCGATACGCCTTAGCAAAATGGCAATCTCTTACTCCTCTGGCACGCAACGAGTGGATATGCTGGACGATTAGTGTGAAGCAACAAAAAACAAGAGATGAGCATGTAAGACGAGTTGTAGAAGAACTCATTGCGGGCAAACGCCGTCCTTGCTGCTGGATAGGCTGCATACATCGCCCCGACAAAGCCATAAGCCCTTCTATAGCGGGTATTTTTAGTAAAAGATCATAGAATAATTTGAAATATAATAATACTTTTTACACTTAATTATCTAGTGAGTGTAATTAATCTAGCTATTCCCCATGCCACCAAAGCATAAACTGCCATAGCAACAAGTGTATATATTTCTATGTGGGCTACACCGTAGACTTGATCATGGCTAAACAAACCAAAGAAGGGTGCTACAAACGGATAAGAAACAGTGTAAACAAAATTGGCAAAAGCGTTGGTAGTATTTGCGCCTAGTAAACTAAGTACAAACCGCAATCCTAGTAGTATTAAAATGACATCAGCAATATACCAAACAACTCTGGCAATAGTATGCTGAGTTCTGCCGGTACCACTATGTGTATTTCTTATTTCTGTTGTTTTTTGTACTGTATTACCGCTCCTTACCGTACTCTCTTCTACTCTTTGTTTGTCTTCGAGCATAACTAATCTCCTACATGTTCATTAATAATCAATCTAAGTTGAAGTATGAAGTAGTATGAGATTTTAAACTATAAAATTTTTTACATAATATATTTCAATCAATACCCTTGCTGGTGCTATTGATTCCAAGGCGAAGCTAGCTGAAAGTAATTGCCATCTGGGTCGGCAAAAGTTGCCAACCAAAACTTATTTGATTCGTCTGGACTGTAAGGCTCAGCAACTACTTCTGCGCCAAGTCCTTTTATACGATCAAAATCGGCTTTTACATCTTGGCTCTCAAAAAACATTATCATTCGCTCAGGATTTGTGCTCTTACCTTTTACTTTGTCGTGGGCGCCAATAGAAAGAAACGCGCTCCCTACCGAAAACCCAATGAAGCCATTGTCTTCCATATCGGGCTTTTTATCAAAAACCTTACTATAAAAATCGGCTAGTTTTTTAGGATCTTCACTACCCATCATTACTGAATTAAAATTTAATGCCATATATTCTCCTTAGTTAGTACTTATATTATACATCTACTCTGTAATAAGAATATCTTGCCATAGCTTGGGCAAAGGCAATGGCTGTGTTTTAGGAGGACCCGTTATAGTCGATTCACCTACTACAGGCCATGCCATAGAGTTTACACTTGCCTGTCTTACAACCACAGAGTCATTAGTAATATTAAATGTGGTTAAATCTTGAGCAATTGTTACTGGGCCATCATATTGTTCTTGCATTTCGCTGTATGCTGGTCCTACAGTGTCGTGGTCGACAGCCAAATGCCACATAACAGACATTTTTGCTTTAGTACGATCAAATACTTTACCTACCATTGTTGGGCTAGTATGTACGCCATTTACAATTTTCTCGGCAAATTCAATTGGTACACTGGCCTTTTTGGCATAACTGGCTGCAGCCGGAAACGACTCATGTATAAGCAAATCTGCCCCTTTAGCGGCCTCTACTACTGTAGTACATGGTCGAGTATCGCCAGAGAATACTACGCTATTACCTGCATACTCTAGCTTGTAACCCACCGCCCCAAAGTGCAAATGTATTACCGGAAAAGAAGTTATCTTTACGCCATTTCTTTCATATATCACCTGTGTTTTGTCGTAAGGTATCTCGGTGGTTACGATATGGGCACCTGTTTGCCCTGGGTGTCCGGCCATAGATTCGGTATCCCAAGCAAATGCTTCTTCTAAATGTTTGGTAAAGTGACTTGCTCCATATTTATTATCATCCCCAGCTGGACCCCACAATTCTATAGGGTCACGGCGCCCACTTTTGGCGGTGCTCCAAACGAGCGCTGGCATATCGCCCACATGGTCGGCGTGCAAGTGAGTAATAAACACTTTGGTAGTAGAAGTTACGGGCAACTGCAAGCTGTTAAAGTTTGCTATTGAGCCCGAGCCAACATCAAAAAAGAAAATGTCTTTTTCTTTATTGCCTACCTCTATAAGAATAGAAGCAGAGGCTTGAGCTTTTTTTACAAACGGATCGCCACTACCCAAAATAGTTACGCGAATTTCATCTTCTGCAAGTTCTTCAGATTTGTGCACCAACTTAGTTGGATATGTTTTTTTAGGTTCTCCAACAATCGGCGTTAGCGTAAGAGGCTCTAGGCTACCCTCTATTGCAAGTTTTGTGGATTCATTTATTTCAGTCATAGTATGCTCCGTATTTATATATCTATTATACCACTGACGCCATTGGACAAAATAATCCATAAATGTAAGGCGCAATAAATGTATAAAGACTATAAGCTCTATCGTCATCTTGCTTGGGCCCTAGGCGGCGACGGAAGTTAGAACTATTCTGGCATTAAAGTGTGAATCTCAGGACCAACAAAAATTTGTTGTCTTTATTTACAATCGCAAATGCACCATCTTTTTTCATAGATTTTATGTATCAATAAATGCTGACTACGTCTTAAGACAAATAAGTTAAACTGATTATGTATAAGGCTATTTTAGCAATACAAGAGCTTGACCAATGGGTAATGTAATCTTCTCTGTACTAATGTTTTGTTTTTTTAGCATAAGCTCAATTTCAGGAAGATCTACGAGTTCGGTAGTTTTACAATCTTCTGGGTCAAGAACATGAATTGCCATACCGCCATTTTTAAGAACATTAAAAGAGTTCATTATTAAATCCCATTGTTTTTCTTTTGGTATAAAACGCAATAATACATGTGCATACGTAATATCATATGGGCCATTGGGTAGCAGCTGTGTGCAGTCGTGTCGAACTACATCCTCCTCTCCCTTTAAATGATCAGTTGTAATATCAAAAGTAGTTATATTTACTTGCTTATGAAAAACTCTAGCAAATATCTCTCTATGTCCAGCTACAAATCTTCTCTCTCCGCAGCCCATTACAGCAATTTTTAATGTGTCTGATAAAAATTTGGGCTTAACAATGTCACGTATTAGAACAAGTTCTTTTTCTTTTTCGGCGATGCGCTTGCGGATTTCTTCATCTGAACGGTTTGCATATTTTTGATGGTAGTCATCTAGCATACATCTCATTATAACAAATAAGGTACTTTCGGGTTCTACCATAAACTGAAGAGCTTCATGTACGGCTGAATAAATTCTTGATATTCTATTTATGTGTTTACAAAAAATTCCACAATCAATGATCGATTTAAGCTAGGCTTTATCATTAATACAGCTTTCATGCTTTTTGAACTAACCGTTAGTATATTTACTGGTAGCCTAGTATTATTAGCCGACGCCACCCACAACCTAACCGACTCTATTACCCTTATCATCTCATGGCTAGGAAGCCGTATAAGTAAAAAGCCCGCCGACGCTAACCATACATTAGGTCATGGTAGAGTTGAGGTATTAACTGCTTTTATTAATAGTACTATACTTGTTGCTATATCTATATTTATATTTTATGGAGCATACCAAAGACTAATTCATCCAGTAGAAGTTGAAGGAGGAATTATTGCAATAGTTGCGATAATTGGCATTATGGCTAATGGTGCTGTAGCTCTACTTTTTAGAAAATATAAGTCTAATATAAATGTAAAAGCAGCTTATACAAACATGGCATTTGATATGATCTTTTCAGTAGCTAGTATGGTTGCAGGTGTACTTATATTGCTTACCAATAAAAGCTGGATAGACCCAGTTATTAGTATTGGAGTAGGATTTGGACTGCTCTATGCTGCCTTTGGAATACTACAACAAGCTACCAATATATTTCTCGAAGGCGTACCGCCAAGTGTTGACCTAAAAGAAGTACGTAAGATCATTTTGGCAGACCGTGGTGTAAAAGAGATAAAGAAGCTTTATGTATGGTCTTTGTCTAGCAACAAATACATTATTAGTTGCTCTTTAGAGCCTACAGACTCAGCGCTCAATCATATACAAAACACAACCACTAGATTAAGGAAGTTGCTCAAGAGCTCTGGCTTCTCAAAAGTTATTTTAGAAGTATTTTAGTATAGATGCTGGATTTGGTAATGCCTACTGTAGTTAGAAATAGTTTAATTAGGCACTGAGCCTTTTGAGCTAACTACAACTACCTCCCAGTCCTGGAATGTAACTGTGAAGATTATTGGAGCAACAAGTTTAGCTTGTTTCAAAGAGTTTTTTAACTAAGATTTTTAGATTTTCATCATTAAAATGTTGTTTAGAATAGTCACAGCGTATTAGTGGCATAATTTCCTCTATTTCTAATAAAGTATATCTAGCACAAAAGACACTTAAGGGTCTTTTGTTGATAATTTCTGGCTCCGGGGACTGGATGACGCATCGCTGTGCTCTGCTATTCCGTCGCTCCAGTGCTCGAAGTAAACTTCTGTGCGCTTCGCTCCTTGCGAACCACTTTTGCTTAGGCAAAAGACCTGGTTAGAGCCAAATCCATGCCAAAGAAAAAGCCCGAGCACTTGGCTCGGACATTTTCTTTGGCTCCGGGGACTGGATTCGAACCAGCGACCAATTGATTAACAGTCAACTGCTCTACCGCTGAGCTACCCCGGAT
>CAZEIU010000010.1:0-23899 GCA_964512085.1 uncultured Candidatus Saccharibacteria bacterium | reverse complement strand
ATGTGCTTTGGGTGATATTTCAATATAATCTAAGTTCATTAAGCCAGCCGCTGTGCGCGGGTTAAAACTTAGTAAGGTTTCGACTTTCTCACGAATACTATCTGATAGCTGAGCAGTGATTTTTTTGGCTCTATAGGGCTTGAGTTCTTGTATTAAATCTGTGGCCTTGTCTGGATCTAAATGGTTCAGTAGATTTATTAGCTCATCGTTGTCTAAGTCTTCTACAATTGTCGCTCTTATTCTTTTACTAAGTTTGAGTAGCACAAAGCCTTGTTGATCAACTTCTATATCTCTAAAAATTGTTAATCTTACCTTGGGTAGTTTAGTAAGTTGGTCTATAACCTTATCATCTGCGACGTATGTATTTGTCATTAACGCACCATGTTTTTAAATCTCGAGCCAGCCCTAAATTTGGGTAGCATTATTTTGGGAATATCAATTTTCTCCCCAGTCATAGGGTTTATACCCGCTCTTGCTGCTCGTTTACCAAGATAAAATGTACCAAATCCAGTAATGTTTACTTTTTGACCGTGTTTAACCTCACTCATTACTATCATGCTCATTTTGTTTAATATGCGCTCAGCTTGACGCTTGGTAATATTGGCGCTATCGGCTAACTCCTCAATTAGTTCTCGGTGGGTCATTTGGCAAACTCCACGGCGCGTGTTTCGCGAATTACGTTTACCTTGATTGTGCCTGGGTACTTAAGGGTAGCTTCTATTTTGGTAGCCACATCGCGCGCTAGCTTAATAGCCGTAAGATCATCGATGTTCTCTGGATTAACGAATACTCTTATTTCTCGACCGGCGCTCATGGCATAAACTTTTTCTACACCAGGGAATGACTTAGTAACGTTCTCTAAGTCGGTCATACGCTTACCAAAGTTTTCGGCACTATCACCGCGCGCGCCTGGTCGACCAGCGCTCAAAGCATCGACTGCTCGCACAATTAATGCCTCGGGGGTGGTTGCCTCGAGATCATCATGATGTGCTTCGGCAGCATGAACAGTGGCTTCGTCAAACCCTTCTTTGCGCATAATATCACCTGTTATGTGATGATGTTTGCCCTCGGTATCATGACTTACAGCTTTGCCTAAATCATGCAAATAAGCTGCAGTGCGCGATACTTTTACGTCTGCGCCAATTTCTTCAGCTATCATGGCGGCTAAGTGTGCCATTTCAATTGAATGATGCAAAACATTTTGGCTAAAACTTGTTCGAAATTTCAGCTGACCCATCAATTTGTTTATTTCTGGGGGTAAGCCAGTAACCTTGGCTTCTCGAGCCGCCTGTTCGCCGGCCTTTTTGATTTCGTCATCAATTTCTTTTTGGGCTTTAGTAACTACTTCTTCAATTCTACCGGGATGAATGCGACCATCTTTTACTAAGGTTTCCATTGCTACTCTAGCCACTTGTCTACGCACCGGATCAAAACCAGACAAAGTAATCACGCCAGGGCTCTCATCGATTAACACATCTACCCCGGTAAGTCTCTCGAACGATTGAATGTTGCGACCTTCTTTACCAATAATTTTGCCTTTGGCTTCGTCATTGGGTATTGCAACAGTCGTAATGGTGCGCTCGGTTGCTTGGCCAGTAGCCATTCTCTCCATTGCGGCGGCCATTATTTCTTTGGCATCTTCTTCGGCATTCTCGCTGGCATCACGCTTGAGTTTCTCAACTAATTCTACCAAGTCAGCTCTCATTTCTTTTTCTGTCATAGCAAGGAGTTTTTCTTCGGCTTGTTTCTTTTTGAGTTTTGAGATTTTTTCTAAGTTTTTAATTTGTCGATCTTTGATATCTCGTAATTCTTGTTTGATAGCCTCAATTTCTTTCTCGTCGTTTTGCATAACTTCGGCCCGTCTCTCAACTGCCTCAAGCTTGCTATCCAATAATCTTTCTCGTTCTATAATTCTTTTTTCTTGTGCATCCAATCTCTCGCGTCGGCGTTTTTCTTCTTCTTTGGCTTCTTCAAGTAATTTTAAGGCTTCTTCTTTGGCATGCAATACTTGCTCTTTTGATTTTACTTTGGCTTCCTCAAGGGCTTTTTTTGACGCCTCAGCACCTTCGATGTTTTTCTTTTTGTTGACTACATAATTACCACCGTAACCCAAAGCACCGGCAGTTGCGGCAGCAAGTAATAATAAGGCTGGCTCCATTTCACTCTCCTAGTTTTAGCACGCTAGCTATTTTAACTAAATTGTTTTTTACTTTTATATAGGGCAATTCAAAGCTTAACTGTAATTCTTTGCTTAGTTTTATTATGGCTCTACAAAAAATTATTATCAAGCTTTTGGCTTGGTAATATTTGGCTCACTAGAATATTTTGGCGTAATAAATTCGCCTGCCTTTGCTTTGGATAGTTTTTTTAGTCCTAGCGTAATCCAGTTTTTGCCACTACTACTTACTATTGGAATACCATTTGAGTAGGCCAAAGTGTTTGCTACAGTTGTGCCAATTCTTAAACCCGTAAAAGAACCTTCTCCGGTAAATACTATAATACCTTTTAAATCTGCTAATTCTACATCATTATCGCTTAAGAATTGTTGAATTGTAGGGAGCAACTCATCGGCCAGTTTTCTGTCGGCTTGCCAGGTAAATTCTTTGATAAGTTTACTTTCATCATTATATAAATACAATTCAGGTAACGACCCATCTGTTCGAAGACATAGAATCATTTTAGCGCCTCTAGTAATTGTTTACTTTTAATGCCCTCTGCAGTAAATGTTAGTTTTCTAGTATTATCATCTATATACTCAAACTTAATTATCAGCCTGTCATCATTTAGGATATCTTTAAAGTTTTGAGCCCACTCTACTACAACTATTGCATTTGGATTTTGTAAACACTCTTTTAACTCATTTAATACAATCTCGTCATTCGCTAGCCTATATAAGTCAAAGTGTTCTAAAACATTGTTTGAATATTCATAGCTTCGATGAATATTAAAAGTTGGGCTAGTTATAGTTTTTTCTATACCAAGTGCTTTGCCTAGAGCTTTTACAAAAGTAGTTTTGCCACCACCCAAATCGCCCACTAGCTCTATGAGTTGCGGGGTTTTTATTTTTTTGGCAATTTTATTTGCCAGAGACGAGCTTGTTTTTAGCTCGCACGTAAAGACTAGTGAGTTCTGGTCGGTATTCATATATTCCATAGCCTATAGTACCTGTTCCTAAGATAATCAGCAAGATGGGCCAAATATTTGAGTATTTCGAATCTAGCTGGCTAGTTGGTTGTTCTGGCGAATTTGAGTTACTAGCCTGTGCCTTGGCGGCGCTAAGTTTTTTGGCTTTGGGTTTTTTGGTAGCTGCCTTTTTGGCAGCTACTTTTTTGGCCACTGTTTGCTTGCTAGATGCTTTCTTGGCCTCGGCTTTTTTAATATTTTTTTCTGCAGTTGGCTTCACCGCTATTACTTCTATATAGGCTGACGAATTCGTACTAGATGGCGTAGGTGAATTATTCCAACTCCAGCTTCCATTTATCAGTCCCCAGCTTAAGCCTTCTTTTGCGTCCCCATAATCGGCAGTTTGATCTTTTAATTCATTTGGGCTATAAAGACTCACGATATCACCAGTATTGTTGAGCGATATTTTTGTGTCTTTACTAAAAAACGAAACAAACCCCAAAGATTCAACTACGGTGCCTTTAATAATAAACGTTTTGCCAGAGCTATCCTTTAGTAACCAGCCACTTAAATCTACAGCAAAATTGTTGGGATTATATAACTCTATAAACTCATCCTCGGACTCAGACTGATCATCAGTAGGGTTAGGATAAATTTCATTTATTACGATATTAGGATAAGTTATAGGCTCACTTATATCTACAACTTCAGGTACCGGTAAAGCACCGGGGGTAACTATATTAGCTACATAAAAATCAGAAAAGTTATCGCTTGTATTAACCATTTGTAGGGTTGCCGGATCGTATTGCCTATAGATACTCTCTCCGGCTTGTACTGCTATAGCTGGCTTGCCATTAGCTATAGTGGCATTGCCGTAGCCTACTCTATCTACCACTAGCCCTTTGTCATCTCTAAGTTCAACAACTCCACCGGTTTGCGCCATTCCAGATATTAAGGCGAGATTATTAGGAGCGATAGTACTTGCCAAAAAGAAACTGTGCGGAGCCACGCTAGACGTACTAGCAAAAGTAGCTTTCTTAGTGTAGCTTGAGCCAGTTGCTGATCGATAATAAATTGAATAGCCTGCTAAGTTTAGAAAAGCGTTAGAATTATTATACAATTCTACAAACTCTTCAGTTGCAGAAGAGGAGCTGCCCATACTCAACTCTGAAATTACTAACGACGAATCTGCAAGAGCCTTATGGCTAAATAATGCAACTACCGCAAGTGAAATTATAATTGCAATTATTGTTTTGTGTTTTAAACTCATTTTCATCCCCCTTGTTTTAGATAAATATATTATTGTTAAAACCGAATGTAAAGCGTAAGTGCAATGTTAGGTATTTACCTGCCTTGACGATACAACCATAACAGGTTTACAATAAAGACTATTCAAAAGCATTACAGGAGATATTTGTGAACTTGAGATCAAACTTGAAATTTAATAATGGTTTTACTCTACTTGAGTTGTTAATTGTAATTATAATAATCGGTTTGCTAGCATTGGTCATCGTGCCAAACTTACTTTCTGGACCTGCAAGAGCTAGAGATAGTCAGCGCAAAGCCGATATGCGAACTATAAAAACGGCCTTAGAGAGTTATTACAACGACAATAATAGTTATCCTACAAGCTTGCAAGTTCTTACCGAAGGCACCACGCCTTACCTCAAGACTCTACCGACCGATCCAAAAACCAAACAAGTTTATGTTTATACTACTACCGGCAACCCTCCAAGCAACTATCTTTTAAAAGTGACTTTGGAGAGTAGTGGCGACAAAGAGGCCAAATCGGGCACAACCAATATTTACGAACTTAGTAGTACCAACTAATCATTAAGTAAATAAAGTTGGTATGAGAATATTTCAAAAACCAGCCAACACAGCGATTGGTATCGATATTGGCACTTTTAGCACCAAGGCTGTTCAGCTGGGCAAAAGTACACACGGCACAAGTCTTGATGCCTACACCAAAATAAATACCAACAATCTCGATCTAGAGAGCTATAAATACCTACAAAGATTAGCTGAATCAATTTTTGCAAATACTATTTATGGTAATTTTGATTCTAAAACGCTCGTATTATCAATGCCTAGAAAAATGGTTTTTGAAACAATTGTTACTATCGAAAAAAATAATCTTAAAGCGCCCAAAAAAGAAATCGAGTATCAATTACGCAACTTATACAATCTCAATACAGACTTGTTATATATCAACTTTACCCTCATTAATGAAAGTCAGATTGCATCAAGCAAAACTACCCAAAGCTATGCTGTAGTTTGTATCGTAAAAGATTTGGCGGAATTAATCATCAAAGTCTTTCGTGACATAGGGTTTAGAAAAGTGATTATTACGTCTGACTTGGCCGCGTTTGATACAAGTTTGATTAAAAAACAGAAACCAACTGCTATTGTAGATCTCGGCCATCAATCATCTAGCTATATTTTTTCGGATGGCAAAAGATTTTTGAGTACAAAGCTCAATTTTGCCTCCGAAAAACTCAATAGCTTGGTGTCGAATAAGCTCAATTTAGATAATATAGCAACCAATAAAGTTATTTATAATGTTGGGTTAGACGAAAGCCAACAAGGTAGTGAAATAAGATCAGCCTGTAAAGATTATTTACTAGAACTTACCAATGAGCTCAACCAAAACATTAAAAACACCAATATCTTTGCAGATGAAGTAAATGCTAAATTACAAAATGTTATAGTTGCAGGGCAGATTGCAAATATTCCTGGGTTACTAGAATTCATGACCCAAAAAACAAGGTTAAATTTGCAGCCAGCTAACCCTTGGGCTAAAACTTCAATTTACCCCCTTAAGCCTATGCCAAAAAACCGTAATACTCAGTATGTGAACGCTGTAGGCTTGGCTCTATCAGAGGCTTAAGGGTGTTGACTACGAATCTCTAAGATATATTGCTCGAGTTCATAAGGGTTTGCTATATAATCAAATTCAAAGTTACGTCTTTCGCCAGCAGTTTGAATATTGATAGTGCCATACTGCAAAAGTGTTTGCATTGGCCCCGATACTTTAACCGACACATCTTGTATTTCTTCTAGTCTCAAGGTTGATACTTTTCTGTTGAATAGCCCTACTTGATCGATATCTACAATATGCTGATCGGTAATAATCATTTTGTTTCTTCGCCATATCCATATAATACCGATAAATAAAAAGGCTATGACAAACAAACTGGCGAAACCAGCCAAGCTAATAACTGCCGAAGGCAATACCTCTTCTATCATTACTTCGTACGCACCTAGATAATAGACAGCTACAATTGCAGCTATAGAGACTAAAAACAAGGCAAGCACAAACGGCATAATCGAAACGATGTGTTTATATACAACCCGCAATGTCGTTTCTGATCGTGGCTGGCCAGGGTAAATGTTTTGGCGAGTTTTTCGTAACGAACTTGACTCGTCTACAGAGACTTTATTTTCAGATTGATTGTTATTATTTGGCTCCATAATTTTCTAGGTTAGTATAACATATTAGGCTTAATTAAAGCAGTTTTTCTTGTTTATCAGCTACTAACTCTTGTGGCGGTTCAATACCCAAATGTAAGTATGCTTCTTTTGTAACTATTCGTCCTCTATGAGATCTTTGCAAAAGACCAATTTGAATTAAGTAAGGCTCATACACATCTTCGATAGTTTGACGTTCTTCGCCGGTAGCTGCCGCGATTGCCGATACGCCTACCGGGCCACCACCGTGTCTTTGTATTATTGCTAGGAGCATTTTTCTATCGGCACCCTCCAAACCATGCTCATCAATATCTAATAATTCTAATGTGCCTTTTAATGTTTGTTCATCTACCACGCCATTACCATGTACTTGCGCATAGTCTCTTACTCTCTTTACTAGCCGGTTAGCTATTCGCGGCGTGAGTCTGGCTCTTTTAGCCATTTGTTCTAAGGCCGGTTTTGTTATCACTACATTCATTATCTTTGAAGATCTATCAATAATGCTCTCAATTTGTTCGGGAGTATAATACTCTAGTCTATTAACCAACCCAAACCTATCCCGCATTGGGCCAGAGAGAGAACCAAAACGAGTTGTAGCTCCTATGAGGGTAAACTTAGGTAGATCGAGTCTTAAACTCTGCGCCGATGGGCCTTTACCGAGCATTATATCTATAGCGTAGTCTTCCATAGCTGGGTAAAGTATTTCTTCTACACTTCTGGGCAAACGATGAATTTCGTCAATAAACAAAATATCGCCTTCTTCTAGATTGGTAAGCAAAGAAGCTAAATCGGCCGCCCTCTCAATGGCGGGGCCACTAGTAATTTTTATTTGTTTATTCATTTCGTTAGCAACTACATGCGCAAGAGTGGTTTTACCAAGACCAGGAGGGCCGTATAACAATACATGGTCAATAGGCTCATTACGTTGCTTGGCAGCAGTTATTGCAAGTTGCAAACTTTTTTTAATTTGATCTTGACCAACATATTCTAAAAAGCCTTGTGGTCTTAGAGTATCTTCAAACTTCTGCTCTTCTAATTTTTCTATATCGACCTTATTATTTTCTTTATTGCTATTTGTTTCTATCATTATTTTTTACCCCCCAAGGCCTGTTTTACCCGTGTTTGAGTATCGAGTTCGTTCGAAACATTCTCCAAAGCCTTCTTGGCATCGGCTGGCTTATAGCCGAGGCTCAACAGCGCTTGATAAGCCGGATCGGTAGTATTAGTTTGTTTTTCTTCATCAGCAGTTACTAATTTGCCTTTGAGATCTAATATAATGCGTTGTGCCGTTTTACGACCAATGCCGCTAACTCCAGAGAATAATGCTATATTTTCGCCTACAATTGCTGAGCTAACTTCTTGCGTACTATGAGCGTTCAATATCGACATGGCAGCTTTTGGACCTACTCCACTAACTGAAGTTAGTTGATAATACATATATCGTGTGTCGATGTCTAAAAATCCGTAGAGAGTATATTCATCTTCTTTAATGTTCTCGGCGATATAAAAAGTTTGCTTTTGTCCTTCGATAATGTTTTCTTTTGCTTGGCTAGTCAAGAAAACCTCATAGCCAACGCCATTAACATCAACTATAGCTGAGCCCAATAAGAACTCTTGTACTGTTCCGGTTATTTTCGCAATCATATCTTATATTATACACCAATCATCTTCTGCTATTTGCGCTCGCGCATATAGCAATAGCCAAGGCGTCGGCGGCATCATCTGGTTTGGGTAATTCTTTAAGTTTAAGAATTTTTTGCACCATTTGTTGTATTTGATTTTTAGTGGCTTGGCCGTACCCTGTGACAGACTGCTTTACTTGTAAGGGTGTAAATTCTTTAAGCCTAATATCAGCTTTTTGAGCAGCAAGTAATACTACCCCTCGAGCCTGACCAACAGTAATGGCTGTAGTAACATTGCGAGCAAAGAAAAGTTGTTCTACTGCTATAACCTCTGGCTGATACTTTTGGATTATTTCTTTAAGATCATTGTATATAATGAGCAGTCGATTACTCATTGGTAAAGTTTTGGGGGTAGAAATAACTCCATAATCTATCGATCTTAGTACACTATTTTGCTTATCAATTACACCAAACCCTGTAGTTGCAGTGCCCGGATCGATTCCAAGAATTATCATTGTAGCTTTTGAAGTATTTCGTCGGCAATGTCGTAGTTTGCTGTTACCGAAATAACGTCGTCTAGGTCATCTAGTGCATCTATAAGTTTTAATAGAGTTTGAGCTTTTTTTTCATCATCTACAACAATACTTTGTGAGGCAATCATTTCTACATCTGCAGACTCTACATTGTCGCCCAAGCTTTCTCTTACTTTTTCAAGATCGCTTGGCGAGGTATAGACTATTACCTGTTCTCCGCTATCATCTACGTCACTTGCGCCTGCATCGATTGCCATTAGGCTAATTTCGTCTTTGTCTAGGTCTTCTTTACAAACTATTACCCCTTTTTGTTCAAATAAATAAGCTACAGAGTTGGGAGCACCCAAGTTTCCGCCATATTTTGAAAAGGTAGACTTTACGTCTGCGCCGGTTCTATTGCGGTTGTCTGTCAGTGCACTCACCATTACCGCAACTCCAGCAGGGCCATAGCCCTCGTATGTAAGTTGCTCAAGAGCCGCCCCATCGCCAGTACCCGAGCCGCGCGCTATAGAACGCTCAATATTTGCTGCTGGCATATTTGCGCCCTTAGCTTTAGCAACAGCCAGTCGCAACTTAAAGTTTGTACTAGGATCAGCGCCTTCACGAGCAGCAATGGCAATTTCATTACCTAGTTTAGTAAAAATCTTGCCACGCTTGGCGTCGGCTGCGCCCTTTTTGTGTTTTATTGAATGCCATTTGCTATGACCTGACACTATTTAGCTCCTTTCTATTTATTTGAGTAGGCTTTTTATCTGGTAATATTTTATCATTTTTAAGATTAGATGACGAATTATTTGCTTTATCACGAACAATCAACATACCTATAATAATTACAACATAATAGATTGCTACAAACCCAATCGATAAGTTTGACGTTTTAAATATCGCAAAAGACCAGTGCGACATATATGTAAGCAAGTCAAACAGACTGCTTACTAAAATATCAATATATTTTCCCCAAAATAAATATGCTACGCTAGGTAACAGCAACCCAAGTAGCGCCGAAACAAATCCCAGAAGCATTAATACAGGGATAGCCGGCATTATTATTAGATTGCTAAGCGGTGCAAGCAAACTTAATTGCCCAAACTTATACATCACCAGTCCTGCAGTAGCCAGTTGAGCTGCTAAAGTTACCGAAAGTATATCGTTAATAAATGTAGGTTTTTGAGGTAGCAAACTAGATATTTTAGGAGAAAGAACAGTGATTCCTAGTAGCGACAAAAATGATAATTGCCAACCAACATCGCTAATAATACTTTGCGGTTGAATAGCTACCATTACTACTGCAACCAAAGACATGCAAACTATAATATTTAATCTTTTACCATAGTAACTTGCTATCAAAAAAATAGCGCTCATTATGCCGGCTCGCAATATCGAAGCGCTTGCGCCAGCAATTATTACAAATCCTAGCACTATCCAAAGCGAAGCTACAATACTAGCCCATCGCCAGTTCTTTATAAACCTACGGTTTAAAAAGCCTACTAAGATAGTTAAATTATACCCCGATACCGCAACAATGTGGCTAAGACCCAACGTCGTAAGAATGTCTGTATAGCTTTTACTTAAAGCACTACGAGAGCCAATTAATATGCCCGACATAAATGCCGCAGAATCTTGCGGTAAAGCCGTATTGAGACCATTGTAAAAAGCTTGTTTTATTACAAACATTAATGGCTGGTTCTTATTAATAACCTCTACGGTGGCGTAGCTTATATAGGTACTGGCTTTGCCCTGGCCGACCTTTACCTTTCCGCTAGCTTTTATTTTTTGGCCTTCTTTTATATTACTGGCCATCGTTTTTATTCGAATAAGACCATCTACTTTAGAGCCATTGACAGTTGCTCGATCGATATAAAAGACATAGTTTTTATATTCATCCCATCTCGGCTCTCCATATACTATTCCTTCTGCTATTACTTTTTGATCTTCATATCTAGTCGCGCTTGGTAATTTATTTTGCCAATAATATTCAAAGCGCCACAACCCAACTACTAGACCCAGCACAATAAAAACTACATAACCAATTTGGTTTTTTACAAATAACAACGCTACCAAACAGAATAAAATAATGAGTATAAATAGCTTGGTGTTGATGTCAAATTTAAAATTAGCTGCGATTACCACTCCAGCTAAAAAACTTGTGCTAAATAGTGCAATTTGCCGTGCTCTACGCATACTGTCTAGATTATCGGCATGAGCATTTTAGTATCAAGCTTAAGCGTAATAAAAAAACAAAACCCCGCATTGTCGCAGGGGCTTGTTTTGGTGGGTCCGGTGAGACTCGAACTCACGACACCCTGCTTAAAAGGCAGGTGCTCTAACCAACTGAGCTACGGACCCTCGTCGTCACTACGCTTAAATACACGCAGTTTTTTAAAACTACTTAATTATCGCATAGTTCCTCCTCTCAATTAAACAAACAGCCATTATTGTTTATTTAATTGTAATCAGAAGATGTATTTGCTAATACCTATATATTTAACCTTATTTTTATCAAATAATCAATCTGAAAACGCTAAATTTCTTGTAATATCTTTTGAAACACTAATTGACCATCGTTATGAATAGTGTTTACTTCGGGGTGGAATTGAAGCCCATATATAGCTTTTTTTGCATGTTTAAAAATTTCTATCCCATCTTTAGAGACTGCATATACCTCAAATGAAGAAGGCAGCTCTTTTATAGTCCATCTATGTGCTTCAAAAACAGTAATAACTTTGTTTTTGGTAATAAGATTATTTTTTTGTTGAGTAGATGTAACACTATAATAACCCTTTTTTTTAAAAAGCATTTTTTTCATTTTTCCGCCATATGTATAAGCTATCATTTCAGCTCCCAAACATATACCGATAATTGGTTTTCCTGTTTTCTTAATAATATCAAGTTCATTTTTAAACTCTTCTTGATGACGCATAATAGATTTTCGATGGCCACCAGTAAGGATAATAAGATTAATATCCTTATTTATTGAGCCATCAAATTTATCATTTTCTACTATTGTGACATTATGATTTTTTAGTAGATTACTAAGTTCGTTTATGTGTTTTGAATAATTATTGATAACCAATATATTCATGAAAGTTTCAGTTCTATGCGCCGATTCGATCTTTGCGTCGCTTACCTTGGGTTTTCTGCACTACATAATCTATAATCTCGCCTGCAATATCTTCGCCGGTTTGCGATTCTATTCCGCCCAAACCGGGGCTTGAATTTACTTCTAAGACCAATGGGCCACGAGTAGAACGAATAATATCTACCCCAGCTATAGGTAAGCCGAGAGTACGAGCAGCCTTAAGGGCTATATTGCTTTCTTTTTTGGTAAGTTCTACAGGCATAGATTGTCCACCTCTATGTAGGTTGCTTCTAAACTCACCTTCTTCACCTTTGCGCATAAAAGCCCCAGCAATTCTATCGCCAACTACTATTACACGAATATCGGCTCCATTAGCTTCTTCTATAAATTCTTGAACCAAAATACTAGCCCCAAGTCCATAAAAAGCCTGTATAACAGATATTGCAGCTTTGCGTGTTTCGGCCAAAACCACTCCAATACCGTGAGTGCCTTCTAGTAGTTTTATTACTACCGGTGCACCGCCTACTAGCTCTATCAATTCTGTTGGGTCCTGGGATTGACGTGCAAAAACAGTCTTAGGAATTCCCACTCCAGATCGGGCCAAGAGTTGCAAACTTCTAAGTTTATCTCGAGAGCGTACAAGGGCTAGAGATGAAATAGGAGTATAAACTCGCATCATCTCAAACTGTCTTAGTACTGCTGCTCCATATGAGGTTACCGATTGCCCAATTCGAGGTATAACTGCATCAACATCCTCTATTCTCTCGCCTTTATAAAAAATACCGGGTTTATTTCGTTCGAGATCTACATTGCAATTAGTATGGTTTATTACCATAGCCTCATGGCCACTTTTTTGTATAGACTCTACCAGTCTTTTAGTGGTGTAATTACCAGATCCTCTTGAAAGCACAGCTATTTTCATACTTCTTACTCTAAGTTTATTATTTGGTTACGTCAACCAAAAAACCTTTTTTTAGAAACTTGCGACCAATAAGAACAGGTATTTTCATCCTACTTCTGTCTGCCAATGTAAACTCAGAATGATATATTTTTTTAACGCCTTCTATCTTGAACCTAAGCTTTACAACATATCTGCGCTGAAACTCTCCAAAAGAGTTTTTTACTACTGTACGTTTGTAGTTTTCGATAATTATCTTTTGGTCTTTAAAGTCTGGATGTGACGAATCTAACACAAAAAATGTAAGACATTTTTTATCGTCTATTTTTTCTATTTTAACATCGCTACAGTGAATAGCATTATGATATGCTCCTGTATCGATCTTAGCTGTTGTCGCCTCTAGAGGTATATCCACGAACTTTACAGCTACTTTTCTTCCAAGTATTTGAGTGTTTTCCATATATTTTTATTCTATTACAAATTTCATATATTCTACACCACTACATCTGTTAAGTCAATGTTATTTGGTAGTTGCAAAATAACCATTTTTGCGTCTTAGCCATTCATTCTTTTGTCTAATTAATACTTTATCGGCATCAACATCATCAGCCAAGATAAATTTTATTGCTTCCTCTAGATATATTCCACCTTGAGAGCCTTTGAATAATACTACACTATTTGGCTTGAGTACTTTATTTAAGGTACTTTTGAGTTGATTAGATTTGGCAAAACTATACACGTTTTGTTTTTTCATGCCATTTCGTTTGGCCGTTGGTGCGATATATTTTTTAGCCTCGCTACCAATCGTAATCAAAACATCCGCTACTTTGGCTATTTGCATGCCAATCTCTTTATGAGCTTTTTCGCTCTCAGCGCCCAGCTCGTTCATGCTACCAATAACGGCAATCTTATAGCCCTTAAAGTCTTTAAAGGCGTCTATAGCCGCCTTCATGGCTATAGGGCTAGCATTAAAACAATCGTCTATTATGATTGAGTCTAGTCTGCCTCTTAGTAAGTTCATTCTGCCAGGTACTGGCTTGATGGCGCCGACATATTTAGCTATCTCTTCTACAGACCAACCCAGCTTATCTGCCACGGCTGTTGCCGCTAGCATTGAGTAAAGTGATTGCTTACCAATAAAGTTAGTTTTTACAACTTTATTTTTACTACCTATATTTAATTTTGCTTGATAATAAAAACTAGGCAGTCTTGTAATGTTGCTTAAATATACGTCGGACGATTTCAAACTATAACCCGTAGCATTGCTCTGGTCCTCAGCTAGCTCTTTGAGCTCTGAGAAATCACTATTGTAAATTACTTCGTTGCATAAGTTTACCAATCCCCATGTGGCTTTTATTACGTTATCGAGATTTTTAAAATAACTCATATGCACCGGAGAAACCGAGGTAATAACACCAATGTCGGGTTTTATCTCTTTAATAAAACTCTGCAATGATTTGTGACGGCTTTCAGCCATTTCTATCACAACAACATCAAAAGGAAAATTCTTGGCAAGTTTACGAATTTTGAGTATTACCGGCACCCATCGAATAAGCTCGCGGCTTTTGTCGGGAAAATCTAGGCCAAAAAAATTTATTCTTATACCACGGTCTGAGTTATGGTTTTGCTCTTCTATGTGCAAAGTGTACTTGTTTTTTAATAGTTGCGATATAGCCACTTTGGCTGAAGTTTTGCCAATTGTGCCCGTTACGGCAATTACTTTGGTGCTAGTGTTTTTGCGAACTTTTCGCACATAGTGATCTAGCGCCAAAGCCACAAACTTTATCTTAAGCCGTCGGTATTTAAAAAGAGTGCTGCGTTTTTTCATAAGATTAGACTCTACCAGTTATTGCTAATAATTTCAACTAATAACACATGTAATACTATTTCTTATCATCCTTGGATTTCTCTGGCATAAAGATAGAAATGAGTATTATTACAATCATGGCAATTAGTATGTAGGGTCTAATGGTATTTATTATTGCAGCTAAATTATATTGGTTTAGAATTGTTTCTTTTACTTGAGCGGGCAATAGTGCGGTGCCGTAAGAGAGAACAAAAAGACCAGTAATTATACCCATTATCATGGCGCGTATATTTGCTCCCTTTTTGTGCGAGCCTATAAATGCCCCGATAATAAAAAGTAGAAAAATTATACCACCAACTGCACTGGCAATATTGGCTTCGCCTACTAAAGAGCCAACTGGTTTAATAACGCTACTAATAGATGCATCTGCAAGCTGGCTCATTACAAATAGAGCTACAAATGCACCTAGTGCCACATTGCGCATTCTACCCTCGCCAAACAAAAGACCAAGTAAAGCCAACCCTCCAATAAGAGCAAAAAATACTAGATTAAAAGTAATTTGAGGTAGTACCATAGTAACTAAATTATACTCTTATGCTTAAGTTGCAAGCAAATTTTTTATTACTAGCTGTTTTGTAGATACTCTAAGTCTTCTTCTGATATACCAAGCTGATCAAGTATCCAAATATGTCTTGCATTAGTTGGATCGTATTTACCTACACTAAAACGCAGCATCTCTTGCTGACCTTCTTCAGTATTTATAAGCATATATACACCAATATTACCTTCACGGTAAGCAAGATCTTTACTAAATACTACACCAGGGGTTTCGCAATCACTACCTCTAAAAATTCTTACACAATCGTTATAGGCGTTTACCCTAGCCATTCTTAGTGCTTTGGCTGGCTCTTGCCCATCAATTAGTCTGTCTAAGTACCTCCGTTTAGTCAGCATTTCGTGTACCTCGGCAAAAGATCTTTTTGTGCCATCAAGACCTTGAGCAAAGCTTATGCCAAGGTGGTAGTTTATACCAGCAAATTCATCTATTGCATCATCATTTTTTATTACCTGCTCACGCATGGTAGCCACACCTTCTTCGCCACCAATATACCTGTCTAATCCCATGCCGAGTAGCATTAACCTACTACGATTACCGTTTATTCTTCTGGCTACATGAGTGCCAATCTCGTGCGCAATGAGTGCCATTAAGTTTTTGTATTCAATACTTCTAGTCTCTGGTATCTTAGCCTTTTGTTCTGGGCTAATCGAAACAGCTTTGGCGCTAGATGTATCAATAATTGTCTCCCAATTGCCACCCTTAGCTTTTGAAATACCCATGTTGTCAAAAACTGTATCGAAAGCTTTTTTGATTTCTTCGGCACCTATCTCGCCTTCGTATTCCGGCATATCAATTAAGTCAGATACTTCATTGAGAGTGGCTTCTCTAGCCTTCTCAAAAGTCTCTTGCGAGGGTAGTGCAATATTGGTTTCTATGTTTGGTTTTTTGTATGATTCTAATATATCCTGGGCGGCTGCTCGCTGTTCTGGTGTACTATCGGCGTTGTCTAACACTGATTGAGCTTTTGCTCTAATGGTATCTACTGTGTAGGCAAAAATGTCTTCTGATGGTTTGCCATAAATAAAGTAGTTGTATCGCTCAAACTTTCTTACATCACCATCTTTAGCTGCTTGCAAAAGCCGGAGTGATGCGATCTTTTCGTTTATACGCCATCTATAAACTTGCTTTACAAGCTCATTTTGTTCTTGCTCTAAGATATCTTTTTTGAGCTCTAATAAACCTGCTTCTTTTGCAGCTAAGTCTTCGGCGTTAAGCTTGGGGAAGTCAAAAACAGGGTGGTCAATTTCGCCAGCCAAAAAAGCTTTCTTTTGAGCATCTCTGTATTCTTTGTCGCCAGTAAGTTCGTCTTCGGTTTCAAAAGAAGCCAGTTCTTCAAATCTTGCATACCACTTAAGGTCTAGTGCTTCGATATTATGAGTTGTTTCTTGACTACCATTATTTAGCTCTGAACCTTGCTCGTTCACTTTGCCCTCCTATTATATTTTTTAGTATAAGCTACAATATAAAAATTACCAAAAATGTCTTTTGCCACTGGCTTTTTTGTAGGCCTCAAGCGCTGCTTTTTGTTTGGCGTTGAGTTTTTTGGGAACATCTACATTTATTACTATTAGCTGATCGCCGTGCTTAGTTGAATTAATCATTGGCATACCCTTACCGGTAAGTTTTACAATCTTACCTGGGCCAGAACCAGCCGGAATTTTTACCACAACATTGCCTTCTAAGGTTTCTATCTCGGCTTCGGTACCTAATGCAGCATCGGCCATGTCGAGCGTTAGCTCTGAGATAATATTTGCGCCCTCGCGTCGCAAAGTTTTGTGTGGACGCACTCTTACGTGTACGTATAAATCGCCTCGCTCACCTTGGGGGTTTACTTCGCCCTTGCCAGTAAGTCTTATACTTTGTCCGTCGTCTATGCCGGCAGGGATTTTTACTTTAACGTCTTCTTGTTTGCGTCCGCCGTCTTTACGATCGGCTACACGCAGACTAAGTTCTTTAGTTACACCTTTGGCAGCCTCCATAAAGTCGATAGTAATAGCAATCTCTACATCACGCGCTCGGTTTTGGGCGCCACGAAAGAACATGTCAAAAATATCGCCCATGCTACCACCACCAAAACCACTAAAATCAAATTCTACGCCTTCGCCAAATGGATTACCTCCTGCACCAAATGGGTTACCACCTCCATAAGCTCCACCGCCAGCTTGGTCGGCACCGGCGGCGTGGCCAAACTGGTCGTAAGCTTGGCGTTTTTCGGAATTACTCAAAACCTCATAGGCCTCGTTGGCTTCTTTAAACTTAGCCTCGTCACCACCACGGTCTGGGTGTAGCTCTACAGCCTTTTTGCGAAAAGCTTTTTTTATTTCGTCTTGTGATGCAGACTTGCTAACGCCCAACACCTCGTAGTAGTCACGTTTGTCCATTACTAAATTATACTGTTATTTAAATTTATTTCTTATCTTTTTTATCTACAACTTCGCCCTCTTCGGCGTCGGTGTCGGTTTTACCGTCTTTTTCTTCTTTTTCAATCTCTTCTTTGTTTTCTACATTGGCTTCTGTGTCTTTGTAGAGTTGCTCGCCTACTTTAGAGAGGGCAGTATTAAGCTCATCGGTAACTTTTTTGAGCTCTTCAGCTTCTACTTTGTCGTCGGCCAGCTTTTCTTTAACCAATTTTATAGCATCTTCTATGGCTTTCTTGTCTTCTTCTTTTATCTTGTCGCCATTTTCTTTGAGGGTTTTTTCTGAGGTATATACTGCACTATCGGCGTTGTTACGTGCCTCAACTTGTTCTTTTTTCTTCTTATCTTCTTCGGCGTGAGTTTCGGCATCGGCTTGCATTTTCTTAATTTCTTCATCACTTAGACTACCGCCACCGGTGATGGTAATTTTTTGTTCTTTGCCGGTAGCTTTGTCTTTGGCGCTCACATTGACAATACCATTGGCATCAATATTGAAGCTAACTTCTATTTGGGGGACACCACGCGGAGCTGGTGGAATACCATCTAAGATAAATCGACCTAGAGATTTGTTGTCGGCAGCCATCTCGCGCTCACCCTGCAATACATTTATTTCTACACTTGTTTGGTTATCTGCAGCGGTAGAAAAAGTTTGTGATTTGCTTGTAGGTATAGTAGTGTTGCGCTCAATTAGTTTGGTACTGACTGCGCCCATGGTCTCAATACCCAGACTTAATGGAGTGACATCGAGTAGCAACACGTCTTTGACATCACCGCCTAGTACTCCACCCTGTATAGCGGCACCAATAGCAACTACTTCGTCGGGGTTTACACCCTGCAATGGTTTTTTACCAAAGAATTCTTCAACTTTTTTCTGCACTAGTGGCATACGGGTCATGCCACCTACTAAAATTACTTCGTTGATATCTTCTTTTTTGAGGCCAGCATCTTTTAGAGCAGCTTCGCATGGCTTGAGAGTTTTATCCACCAATTCACCGACAATTTTCTCAAACTCAGCTCGTGTAAGAGTCATATCTAAGTGTTTAGGTCCACTTGCATCGGCAGTAACAAATGGAATATTTATAGTTGTTTCGTTAGTAGTAGAGAGCTCAATTTTAGCTTTTTCGGCAGCTTCTTTTAGGCGCTGCATGGCGGCTTTGTCGGCTTTAAGATCTATACCTTGATCTTTTTTGAACTCATCTATGAGCCAGTTTATAAGAGTAAGGTCGAAGTCATCTCCACCTAAGTGAGTATCACCGTTGGTGCTTTTCACCTCAAACACTCCGTCGCCAAGCTCTAGTACAGATACATCAAACGTACCACCACCAAGGTCGTATACTACTACTTTTTCTTCTTTTTTCTTTTCGAGACCATAGGCAAGTGCAGCGGCAGTTGGTTCGTTGATAATTCGTTTTACCTCTAGCCCGGCAATTTTACCAGCATCTTTGGTAGCTTGTCGTTGAGCATCGTCAAAGTAAGCTGGTACAGTTATAACTGCCTCCGTAACTTCAGTGCCCAAATATTTCTCAGCATCGGCCTTGAGTTTGCTAAGAATCATGGCCGACACTTCTTCTGGAGTATATTCTTTGTCGCCCATTTTTACTTTTACGTGATTGCCAGACTTAACAATTTGGTAAGGCATAAGGTCGATATCGCGCTTTACTTCTGGGTCGTCAAATTTGCGTCCAATAAGTCGCTTTACCGAAAAGATAGTGTTGTCAGGGTTAATTACTGCTTGTCGTTTGGCAGTTTGGCCTACTAACCGTTCGCCGTTTTTGTTTACTGCTACCATAGACGGAGTTGTTCGTGCTCCCTCGATATTACTAATAACTGTTGGGTCGCCACCTTCCATTACAGCCATTGCTGAGTTGGTGGTTCCTAAGTCTATTCCTATGATCTTTGCCATTATTTTTCTCCTTTATCGTTACTTTTTAATGATTGCTTATCTGCTTTACCGCTACTTACCTTTACTGTCGCGGGTCGAATAATATTTTCACCCATTTTGTAGCCTGGGGTTACGACCTCTACTATAGTGTCGGGCGGATCGGTAGAGTCGACATGCTCTAAGGCTTCGTGCTTGCTGTGATCAAATTTCTCGCCTTTGGGACTAAACTGGCTTATACCCATACCTTCTAGTATGTCTAAGAGTTGTTGGCCAACATACTGCATACCTTTGGCCCAAGCATTGTCTTCTAGTTCGGCTGGCAAATGAGTGGTGGCTCTATCAAAATTATCTAGTGCGGGCAATAACTCAGCCAATACCGATTCTTTAGCACTGTCCATAAGTTCGGCGCGATGGTTAGCTTCGCGCTTTTTGTAGTTCTCAAACTCGGCCTGCAGGCGTTGCAAGTGAGCAGTTAGTTCACCAATTTGCTGCTCGTAATCAGCAGTTGTCTTCTTCTTGTTAATAATTAGTTTTTTGTTGGGTTTTTTTTGCATAAAATCCTCTTTTTTTTACTTATCGAGCCTCTTGAAATGCTTGTTCTAAAGCCTCAGTTGTACCTTCTACAAGATTTATTACTTTGTCGTAACTTTGCCTAGTGGGGCCAATTATGCCTATATAGCTATTATCTGAGTAGGGGCTAGTAAATCTGTTTACCATGAGCGTAAGCCCACTACTACGCACTACGGGGTTTTCGGCACCAATAAACACTTGAAGGTTTTCTATGTCGGCTCTAGCTAGCCACTCTTGTATTGCATCTATAAATCGAGCAGCTTCTAAAGCTTGTACTTGGTCTAAAAACTCAGGCTGCGAAAAAAGCTGACTCATTCCATAAAAGTAAACCGAGTCGCTTAATGTTGCAAAGCTCATATTACCCGTAAGATCACTTAGCGTTTCGGCAGCGATTTTTATAGCACCATCGGTACGATCTTTTAGGCTATCTACTCGCTTTGCGATAGTTTGAATACTTTTTTGCGGTTTTTGTTGAGGACTGCTAGCTATATTGTTTACAAAAAATCTGTAGCCTTTATCTGTAGGTACTCGTCCAGCCGAGACATGAGGCTGAAATATAAAGCCGTTTTCTTCTAAAATACCCATTTCTGAGCGAATAGTGGCCGAGCTTACGCTAAATATACGTGCCAACTCTCGCGAGCTAACAGGTTCGGCCGAGTCGGCATATAGGCGAATTATTTCGGCTAATATTTCTTGTTGTCTATCTGTCATAATAATATTTTCTGGCAATCACTGGGTGATAGTGCCAGCTAAATACTATTTTAAAAAATTAGCACTCTCATGTCAAGAGTGCTAATTTGATTATTTTTTATCTTTAAGAAATGCTTAGTCTTCAGCGGATCTATCTTCTAATTCTTCTTCAAGCCCAGAAATTCTCTCTTCGATACTATCCATTCGATCTTCTATTTCTTCTAATTCATCTTCATTAGTTGTGGTGTTATGTAACTCCTTTAATTCTTCTAGTTCTTCATATAGACCGTCTATATCATACTGCATTGCCACATCGTCATCTCGGATTTCTGGTCTGCCTCTTTGATTATCACTCGCTATTGCTTTTAATTCGCTATTGAGTGCTTCTGATCTATCTGTTCCATTCTCTGGTGTTGATATAGGTTCAATTGTCTCTGCCATTAATTCACCTCCTAAATTTATTTCTTGTAATTACAATATTATTGGTTAGCATAATAATTACTTACATCATATAGGCTAGCGCTTACAAATTGCAACTGATTGAGTTGCTTCATAGCTATCGTTTGAAAGCTATGTAAATAATAAAAATAACCACTCAATAGAATAATGTAGGCAATTATTATAGCCTTCATTGCTCGCTACTTTCAGCTACCTGAACACCTTGTTCTTGCGGTTCTACAGTTTGATCTTCTATCGCCTCATCACCTGCACTTTGGTCTTCAACCATTTCTTGCTGAGCGGTTTCGGCCTCTACTGGTTGGGATTTTGTGATCTGTCTATAGCCAAGCCAAGTAGCACAAAGCAATACAAAGCCTACTGCCACTAAAACCAACAAACCTCTCTTAGTAAGATTTATACTGATATTCATGCCTGTACTGTAACAGACCTAAAAGGCATATAAAAGCTTAAGCAATAATTTGGTTTATCTAATTTTGTTTTCTAATAGCATACCCAACAGTTACACCGCCGCTAATAATAAGTAGTACTGCAGCCAGTTGTAATAATTTGGTGTTTTGACCGGTAGAGGCAAGGCTTGACGTGCTGCTAGTAGTAGCTACTAAAGTCCCTTGCAAATCCTCGGCAAACTCAGAACTATGACCAAAACCATCAGTAGAGTTATCGGTCATGGTAGTTACGGCCGATATGTATTTAGTTCCTTCTACTCCAGCCGGGAGAGTAATAGTAGCTTGACGGCCCGTTACATCACCGCTTACTGTATCGCTACCTAGGTAAGTTTGGCCTTGACCATGGCCTGAAGGGTCTTGGGTATCGTTAGCAAAGAACTCTACTCTATAGCCAGTAGCACCCGTTTCGGTATCGTTAATGTCTAGATTGTAGGTAATGGTAGCTTGACCATTGGTGGAGGAGATAGAGGTGAGGACAGGAAAGTTCATGTAGTGGTTAGTTAGTGAATCTGGGTCACCCACATCATTTGGTGTTACGCCGGTGTTTACAAATGTTACTCCGTTTGGTGAGCCCGCTAAGTCAATACCGATTGACGAAATTGTACCACCCAAATTACCATATATGCTATTTCCAAGAAAAGAATTGTTGGTAAATACATCAGAAAATGTTAAACCAACACCAAGTATACCAGAACCGTTACCGGCAATAATATTTGCCGACCCCGTCGTAGTCCCACCAACTAAATTGTTTTCAGCCCTTCCTGCAATGCCTACTCCTTCGCCGGTATTACCATAATTAGTCTGTACCTGCCCGTTAGTATTGGTACCGACATAATTTCCTTGTATCTTTGCACCAGTTATAGTACTAAATATAGAAAATATTACAATACCGCCACTTTTATTAGCGCTAACATAATTTCGCTCATTTGAATTGACGCCACCTACAGTAATATTGTTTGCAGCAATACCTATCCCCCCAATCCACGGGCTACCACCGGTGTTATTGCCTAATGGGTCACCACTTAGCGAAAGACCTACATAATTACCCTTAATTACTGCCCCTTCTTGGCCACAAGTAATCCCGGCACCTACATTGCCAGATATTATATTACGAACTGAAGTTGCAATTCCACCTATCAAAGAACCTGTACCGGTACCACCTAAAGTAATACCGTTCCCTCCATTTGGTAAAGCTGAATTACCAGTATAGTCAGTACCTATAAAGTTACCCTGTATAGTGATGTTTGAGGCGTTTTGAGGTGCAATACCATGGCTATTGTTTCCAGAAATAACATTTGTAGCTCCCGGACTATCTCCGCCTACAATATGACCGTTACTATTGTCTAATGAAATTGCTCCAGAACCACTTACTTGCGCATTAGGTAAAGCACTTACCCCATCGGCAGCAATCCCAAAATAATTACCTTGTATAGTCCAATTGTCATCTCCAGTATTTGGTGAGGCTCCGCCATTTTCATTACCCGCTATTATATTTCTATCGGCAGAGTTAGTGCCACCAATAGTAATATTATCTGCTGTTCCAGTACCTGTATTACCTATTCCATTACCAGTATTTCCTCTATCAATAGCACCTGTACTATCTGTGCCAATATAGTTACCGGCAATAGTTATATATGGTGCTCCAATTATAATCCCCTCTTGGGTAAAATTATTTATGACTAATCCTTTTACGCTACTGCCACTACTGCCAGAATCAAAGTTTAAACCATTTGCAGTACCAGCACTAGTACCATCTAATACTATTGTAAGTGTGCCGTTTAGTGGGTTAGGGCTAATTGCAGTATTTGGTGTAGCACCCCCGGGGGAGCCAGTATAACCATTTATATCTACCGTATCTGTAATATTTGGTAGAGCTGATGTTGGTTGTATGTTTAAGGCAGAGCTAAAAACTATTATATCTGCACCAACATTAGCATTAGCATCTAGTATTGCTTGGCGCAACGAGCCAGCACCAGCATCGGCAGTACTTGTGACTGTATAGGTGGCAGCTGATGCGTGTCCTATATCGATAAGACCAATAAATGTTGAGGTTAATAACACCAATAATAGAGGTAAAAATATTTTTTTAATCATTATAAATCTTTCATATTTAATAATTGGCTCTCATGAATTATGCTAAAAAGCTTATGTTGTATATTTTAGCACAAGTACTTACACTGATACAATTACTTCAAATATAAAATTTATTATGTTACTCAACTATACTAGCTTCTACTACCTCACGGCCATCATAGGCACCCCCCAGTGTGCAGGTGTAAAGAG
>CAZEIU010000009.1:2375-25685 GCA_964512085.1 uncultured Candidatus Saccharibacteria bacterium | reverse complement strand
GGCTGGCGCCAACGAAGTACACGTAAGAATCAGTTCTCCACCAATTAGGTTTCCTGATTTTTACGGAATTGACACACCCGATCAATCTAAACTTATCGCCTCCAAAAAAACTATTCCTGAGATTGCTAAGCATATCAATGCTGATAGTTTAGAGTTTTTGTCATACAAAGGCATGATAAGTGCTATTGGTGTCGACGAAGCAAAACTTTGTACCGCCTGTTTCTCTGGTATTTACCCTATCGACTTAGGCGAGCAGATCGATAAGGTTAGCTTTGATCAGCCTTGGTCGCTTGCAAAGCCTCATGACCTGCCTCTACATATGCCGCTAGCCAAGCAGCCGCAATAAGCTGAGGTATTCTTTTTACCACCACGGCCTTAACGGTCTTTGCCAAACTTGCCGACCAGCCTTTTTTAAGAAACTGATTATACAAATCTAGCTTTGCTATTCGCAACGACTCGTCTTCTACTACACTTTTTATACCATCTTTTAATATTCTCTCATATAAATCATGGTCAAATTTTACTTTTAGTCTATTTAGCGCGACAGATGTAGATACACCGCTTTCGAACATCACATGCGAGCTCACTATTCCTTTATGACCAAAATAAAACCAATTTTTACGTACCTTACTAGCATTCTCATACTCGGCAGCAATTAGCTTGGTACTTACATGGTGTGCTGGTGTTAAGCTATCGGTTAAGTAATGCGCCATGAATCCAGCCTCAAAAGCTGCTTTGACCAAATCTTCTTTCTTGAGAGCTTCAATTAAATTTTTATAGTGAATTTCTATCCATACCGGTAAGTGACCAATTTTATTAATCGGATCCCACAGATGATCAGCCCGATAGTTTTTGCCTTTAAATTTAAGTCCATCTGGCCCACCCATACCTTCAAAATTTAAGATTTGATTGCGAGCAGGGAAAAACCTATCGTCAATTAATGGCTGTAGTGCTCTATATGCAGATTTATCAAATTTTTGGTGTGAGCCAACTGTATTGAGCAGTCTACCTTTGGTTAAATATGTAATTGATCCTGAGTTCATTTTAGTTTAATCTAGCGATGTTATATTTTTGAGCGATTCTACCTTATTAAGTAATTGTGTATATTTTAACATATCGCTACTGCTTAAAAACTCTTTTGCGGTTTGTTTTACAGAACTAAGCAGCGCCGTATCGAATATATTAGCAAATCTAAGATCGAGAATACCATGTTGGGCCTTGCCATATATCTCACCGGGGCCTCGTAATTCTAGATCAATTTGGGCTAACCTAAAACCGTCGTTGGTTTTCTCTAGCGCTGAGAGTCTTTCTATAGAATTTGGGCTACTAGATTCAGAAAAAAGATAACAATACGCTTTTTGGGCACCTCTCCCGACCCTGCCTCTTAGTTGATGCAGTGTAGCCAAACCAAATCGATCGGCGTTTTCAATAAGTAATATATTGGCGTTTGGCACATCTACCCCAACCTCTACTACTGTTGTTGCAATTAAAATATCGGCTTTTTTTTCTTTAAAAGCTTTCATTATCTTTGTTTTTTCATCGCTACTTAGCTTACCATGAAGCATTACTATCTTACGATGCGAAAAAACTGTTTTTTGTAACTTATTGTATTCACTTTTTACAGATTTCATGTCAGAATTATCGCCAATTTCTATGCTCGGACAAACCACAAAAGCCTGCTGTCCTTGAGCTAACAGCTGATCAACATAAAAATATATTGTATTTCTATCTATCTCTTTAACTACTTTAGTTTCTACAGGCTTGCGCGTAGGAGGCAGTTCATCGATTACTGAAACATCCAAATCTCCATAAACCACCAGAGCTAGGCTTCGTGGTATTGGCGTAGCGGTCATTGTTAGAGCATGTGCTGTATAAGCCGATTTAGACTTGAGTTCTCGGCGTTGTTTGACACCAAAACGATGCTGTTCGTCTATTACAACCAATCCCAGTCTATCGAACTCTACATGTTGAGAAATCAACGCATGCGTGCCTATGACTATGTTTACTTTATTATCGGCTATATCGGCGTGTAGCTCTTTTTTTTCTTTTACTTTTATGGCCGAAATAAGCAGTTCGATACGAATATTCATATCTCCCAAAATATCTCTAAATGTATCTAGGTGCTGACGAGCGAGTATTTCGGTAGGGGCCATTATAGCAACCTGAAAACCTTCTTTTACGGTCATAGCCGCTGCTATTAGAGCTACTAGAGTTTTGCCTGAACCCACATCGCCTTGCAAGAGTCTATTCATAGGGTCTTGGCTATCAAGATCTTTTAGTATTTGCCAGGTAGCTTTGCGTTGGGCGTTGGTAAGTTTAAAATTAAGTCTTTTTAAGATATCTTTTACTAATTTTTCATTAAAGCTTATTTGAGGAGCAGCACCAGATTTTATTTCGGCTTTTAATTGCAAGCCGGCTACAACTAACTCAAACAGCTCGCCAAAGCCAACTCTAGCTTTAGCTTTTTCTAATAACTTCATCGACTCCGGAAAATGAAGATTTTCAACAGACTTACCGAAGCTCAATAATTGATTTTGTGTTTCATACTTGTGCGGTAACCCATCGCTAAGCTCACTAGTAAAATCTATTACTTGAGCTACAAGTTTTTGTAACAACTTAGAATTAATATGCTCGGTTTCTGAATAAACGCTAAATATTTTGCCTTTGTAGTTTTCTTCTGTAGCTGTTTCGTAGGTAGGGTTATTTAAGCTCAAATAACCGTTTTTAAATTCAAAATTGCCAGCAAATAAAAAACGTTGGTCGGTTTTTAATACGTTGGCTAAAAAGGGTTGGTTAAACCAAACTGCCTTAATTGTACCGGTGCCATCAGTTAAAATAGCCTCTGTTATAGTAAGTCTTTTATTGCGATGGCTCGCTCTAACGTTGACATGCTCTACGCTACAGCACACCGCTACAGGCCCAGGTTTAATATCTTTGAGCTTAGTTATAACACTAAAGTCGTTCCATCTTCTCGGATAATACTCAAGCAAATCTCTTACAGTAAAAATCTTTAGCTTATGTAGACCTTTTTCTATAGCAGGGCCTACACCATTAAGAGAGGACACAGGGCTTTCTAATGTAAAGTTTGTCATAGTGTTATTTTAGCACGAACAAAATACGAAATAAAAATTAAATAAAAAGACGTAATTTACTTACGTCTCAATAATCATCAATATCATTCTCAGATTCTCGCACAAGTGCTTTTTTTATCTCTTCCCTAATTTCACCATCTAAATCTTCTATAACAAAGACAGTATTTAACTCATACTCTGTTGGTTCAACAAACCCACTCGAAGGCACATAGTAATACACAAAGCCGACAATCTTATCGTTGAGTTTAGCAAAAATAACTTGCCGCCATCTTTGATATCCATTATTTCTATCGTCAACTATATTCTCTATTGTCGCCCGTAACCGGCCAGCTGTGTCCTCTTTCTGTAAGAAATCCTCTACTGCTTGAGGTAATGGTTTTTGATAATCGTGATAAATGAGCTTTAGACCGTCTAAGGTACTAGCCATGCGAACCTCCGATCGCTATAGCATGAAGAAATTATACCAAAATATCTTTTTGATAGTTTAATAAAAGATATTATTGTACTTCAAATTTTACAAATAAACGCTTGCCAACTTAAATTAAGTTGGTGTTGAGTTTTATAAATTCAGTTCACTTGTAATTATTTTTTGCATGAACAAAAATTGGTTTAAACCGGAGCTATAGCTATAGCTTCTAATATAGCCACACACTCCTCATCGGTAAGTTCGTGATTCGGAAAGTCTTTTTGCATATCGGCAAAGTATAAATGTTCGCCATCCCATTCTCTATCTTGTAATATTACTGGAACCATCTCAGGGCCTAAAAATAAGAAATATTTATTTCCTACGTTTTCACCGTTCTCTAAATACTCCATATTTTCCTCATCTTCCTCGTCTTCTAGAGCTATATGAGGACGGCCATCCTTATATATTTCAAACACTATATGCATAGCATGTGGCTCGAATCCTATTTGCTTGCTTATTTCTGAATCTGGAATGTATGCTGAATGGAGCGACAACGAGTCGGAGCCGAGACTAGCAATAGAGATTGGTCGTATAGTTCTCGGTTCTCCGGTATGCTCTTCTATATCGTGAAATGTTAAGAAAACTTTAAGATAAGGTGGAGCAAATTTGATATTGTGCTCTTTATTTGATTTGGTCTGTTTTCGCAACTTGTAATCATCTCCTGCGTACCTTCCATTAGCCACCTCATTAGCAACCCACCGCATGCGCTCCTCGATAATACTTTTCGCCTTAATATACCTAGTGTGTATAGGTGAGACCTCAGCTTCTTCTGAATTGATCTGTTCTTGAAGATATTCTTGAGGATTAAATCCTGATTTGCCTCGTGGTTTAAATTGTAAATCTTCAGGATTAACTTCTCTTGGATTGTGTGAATCTGGGGCGGAAGTTGGTTCAGGCATTTTATTAAATATTAAATTTTACAAATCTACGCTTGCCAACCTGCACAAGGGCCGATTTAGTAAGCTTGGTATCATATTCTTTTACAACCTTATCGTCTACCTTCACACCACCCTGCTCAAATATTCTACGTGCTTCAGATTTGCTAATTGCAAAATGTTCACTAACTAAATCTAACAGCTCGGTAGGCTTTACCTTGACCGTCTTAATGTCTTCGGGCTTGTTACCTTCGCGAAACTGACTACTCCATTTCTGCTCAGCCTGCAAAGCTACTTTGTCGCCATGATAGCGAGCCACAATAGCTCGAGCCAAACTTGCTTTGCTGTCACGTGGGTTGTCGCCGCTGGCCATATTTTTTTCTATAGACTCCACAACATCCAAAGGTGTATCCGTGGCAAGCTTAAAGTAAATTGGTATAAGTTCATCTCGTATAGTCATTACCTTGCCATACATCTCTACCGGCTCTTCGTCTATATATATACAATTACCCCAGCTAGTACTCATCTTACGGCCATCGGTACCTTCAAGCAAAGGAAATATCATAACATTTTGTGGTTGCATACCAAACGATTTTTGTACTTCTCGCCCAGCTAGCAGATTGAACAGTTGATCGGTGCCGCCCACCTCTAAGTCAGTTTTCATCTCAACAGAGTCGTAACCCTGAAAAAGCGGGTAAAGAGTCTCGTGCATACCTACAGGTTTGCCCGCTTTAATGCGTTTAGCAAAGTTGTCTCTCTCGCTCATTTGCTGAATAGTAAAAAGGCTTGTTAGCTTAAAGAATTTTTCAACCGACATCTTATTGAACCAATCGGCATTGTAGTATAGCTCAACTTTGTCCATGTCTAATATCATGTTAAGTTGTCTGTAATAATCCTTAACATTCTCGGCTATCTCTTTGGGCTCGAGCATTTTTCTCTCAGAATCTTTATCTGAGCTATCGCCTATCTGGGCGGTAAAATTACCGATTACAAAAGTTATTTGATGGCCCAAGTCTTGAAATTCTCTAAGTTTCCATAAGGTAACAGCTCGGCCAATATGTAGCCTCGAGCCAGTAGGGTCAAACCCCAACTTTATGCGCAACTTTTTGCCCGAACGCAATTTAGCCTCTAAGTCTTCTCTTACAATTACATCTTCGACATTTCTGCCCAAAAGATGCTCTATCTGTTGGTTGTTTAATTTCTTCATATATATTAGTCACATTATAGCTTGCAAAGCGTTTTTTGTATATAATCTATAAGTAATGATATAGAGCAGTCTGTGCTATAACATAGTCGGCCTATAACTAAAGGTAAAAATGCCAAAAAACAACATCCCTCGATTCAAAAAACGTCGTGTAGTGCGCACTAAATCAAATCGCACCGCCAGCTCTATAAACAGCGCTACACCCAAAGTAGCTAAGAATGGTTCTATTAAGCAAATGGGGCTACTTACGTGGCTAAAAACCCCTGCTGTTGCCAAGGCAAAAGGTATCGAAAAAATTAGCCCAAAACACATATGGGCTATTTTAAGTAGCAAAAAAGCTTTAAAACTCTATGCTATCGGAGCACTAAGTGGACTACTTATGATGGCTGCTGTTTTTGCATGGTTTGCCAAAGATCTGCCTAGCCCAAATAAAATCAATGCTGTAGCCAGCGCTCAAACTACTAAGTTATACGACCGTAGTGGCCAGCACTTATTAGTTGAAATATATGGCGATAAAGATAGAAGCATTATTGAGTTTAATCAAATGCCACAATGCATAAAAGATGCTACTATCGCACTTGAAGACAAAGATTTCTACAAACAAGGCGCATTTAGCCCCGCGGGTATAGCCAGAGCGTTTACTGGAGTCTTTTTACGCGATAGAAGCAAAGGCGGCGGAAGTACTATAACTCAGCAATATGTAAAAAATGCACTGCTCACCAATGAACCTACCTATTCGCGAAAAATCAAAGAACTTATTTTGGCCATAGAAATAGAACAGCTATATAAAAAAGATGACATTCTAAAACTTTATTTAAACGAGATTCCTTATGGTTCTACAGCCTATGGCATACAGGCTGCCTCAAAACAGTATTACGGCATAGAAGCTAAAGACTTGAGCTTGAGTCAGTGCGCAATGCTTGCCAGTATTCCGCAAGCCCCAACTTATTATTCACCATATGGTAGTCACACCGAAGCTCTTATCGCCAAGCGTAATAGAGTATTAGACCTTATGGTTCAGCAGAAATACATTACCCAAGCTCAGGCAGACGAAGCCAAACAAGTAGATACCTTGGCCCAACTCAAGCCATACAACCCATACTCAAATGTTACTGCCCCGCACTTCGTACAATATGTAAGAGATCAGTTAGAAGACAAGTTTGGTGTTAAGAAAGTTAATGAAGGTGGTCTAAAAGTAATTACCACGCTCGATTATGATAAGCAGAAAATGTCTGAAGATGCAGTTGCCTCGGGAATGGCCGGAGTAAGAGCCAATGGTGGTAGCAATGCAGCTCTAACATCTTCTGACCCCCGAAATGGTCAAGTTTTATCGATGGTAGGTAGCTATGATTACAACAACGCCGACTTTGGTAGTTTTAATGTTGCTGTAGCGAGGCGGCAGCCTGGATCATCGATAAAACCGTTGGTATATTCTAACTTGTTTAAGAAGAATTGGGGACCCGGAAGCACTCTATATGATGTTCAAACCGACTTTGGTGGCGGCTACAAACCTCAAAACTACACTCGTAGATTTTATGGAGTTCAATCGGCCCGTACTGCTCTAGCTAGCTCACTTAACATTCCGGCGGTCAAATCACTTTATATTGGTGGGATTGATGAGTTTTTGGGTACAGCCAAAGATATGGGTATTACAACTTTTGACAGAAACGCCGATGAATATGGCTTGAGTTTAGCTCTGGGTGCTGGTGAAGTAAAAATGGTCGACATGGCCAATGCTTTTTCTGTTTTGGCCGACAAGGGTAAAAAACATGATCAGATATATTGGCTTAAAGTTACCGACTCGTCAGGCAAGGTTTTAGATCAATATGAGAGCAAACAAGATGCTGGCAAGCAAGTTATTGATCCACAAATAGCCTCAGAAGTAACAAGTATTTTAAGCGATAATAGTGCTCGTTGTAGCCTAGGCGTATTTACTTGCTCCAACCCTCTAACTCTCGGGAGTCGTCCTGTGGCTGCCAAAACCGGTACAACAGAAGACTATAAAGACGCCTGGACAATGGGCTATACCCCATCATTAGTTACTGCAGTTTGGGCGGGCAATAACGACAACAAGCCAATGACTCAAGCCGCCAGTATTGTATCGGCACCTATCTGGAACAAATACATGCAAGCAGCACTCGCAAATACTCCAATTGAAAAATTCGAACAAGCTCCTGGGCTAAAACAAGTTACTCTCGATGCCAACACCGGCAAAACTCCTACTACTTCAACTAAAAAAACCCGTACCGATATTTTTGCAAGCTGGTATTCACTTACTAAAGCCGATGGCAACCAAAGGGGTGTCATAGATACCGTTAGTGGCAAGCTTGCCACCGAATGTACTCCAGAAGCCGCCAAACAAGAAGTTACCGGCAGCTCTATGACTGCCGAGATACCCACCAACGACCCATCGTTTAATAGATGGAACCCACCGGTTGCAGCGCTTGCCAGAAGCTTGGGCTATAGCTCGGGCGGATCGGTGCCTACAGAAAAAGATGATGTACACCAATGTGGCGATACCCAACCTTCAATAAGCATAAGCGCAACTGCAAATGGTACCACTGTAGATGTCACAGCCAACATAGTGGGCGGTAAGTTCCCACTTAATAGAGTTGAATTTTACAGAGATGGTAGCCAAATAAGTTCTCAAGCTGTTGGCGCTGGTGGAGCTGTGACTATAAGCGACACTCCAGGAACTGGCACACATAGTTATTATGCCAAGGTATATGATTCTGGTTTATATAGCGCTCAAAGCAATAGCGTGGCCGTATCAGTAAACTCGAGTTCAAGTAGTTACAATCTAAGTTGTACCCCGCCCAAGAGCTGTACACTTACTGGCAGTGGTACATTTAGTGCAACGCTCTACATAAATGGCACATTAGTAGCTGGCCCAACCGTTTCGTCTGGGGGCAAAATTACTTGGAACGCATGGTCTGGCTCGGCTTATAATGCATCAGGCAATGATGATTATGCGATGGTGGGATCCACCAAAGTCTACCCCTAAATAATTCAATTACAGTTACTTAGTTGTTCTAGTTTTGTTAGAATTAGATCGCTTGTTATTGTTGCCCGTAGTTTTTGACTTACCCTGCTGTACTGTAAATATCATCTTACCGGCAACCGTCTGAAAAATACGAGTTACTTCTACGTCTACTTCTCTATTGATAAGTTTGTCACCATTTTCTACCACTATCATAGTACCGTCTTCTAAGTAGGCAAGACCTTGGTTTTTCTCCTTACCTTTTTGCACTACTTTTACTCTCATTTGTTCGCCCGGAACTACTACTGTCTTAATAGCATTGGCTAGCTCATTGATATTGAGCACTTTTACTTGTTCTATTGTTGCAACTCTATTTAAATTATAGTCGGTGGTAAGAATGTCTGTTCCGTATTCTCTAGCCAAGTGCACAAGCTTGTGATCTACCTCGGCGACATCTTTAGGGTCATGCTCTATTATGTCTAATTCTACAGCAGGGTTTTGACGGATAATATTGAGCATCTCTAAGCCTCTGCGGCCACGGCTTCTACGCATAGAGTCTTCTGAGTCGGCGATGTTTTGTAGTTCGGCAAGTACGAATCTAGGAACCAATAACTTACCAGGCACAAAACCGGTTGCAGCAATGTCGGCTATACGGCCATCGATTATAGCCGATGTATCGACTAGTATTTGAGAATTGTTTTTGTATACTTCTTTTTCTGAATTTTGATTTTGAGTGGTGTGTGGTTTTTTAATTAAATATAGTAGTGCCAGCGCCATAACCAAACATATGGCCGACAGCAAAGTTAATAATAAGATCATTTATACCTTTCTTTTTTATTGTTATTTTTTAAGAAGCTTAATAGCTTCTATAATATTTTTTGGATTTTGTATATTAGAGCCAGAAATTGACGGAGGAGTTATGGCTTTATTAAAACCAAGTTTTTTAGCTTCTTTCAGCCTACGATCAGAACTATTTACCGAACGAATTTCTCCGCTAAGCCCAACTTCGCCAAAGACAATAGTAGATGAATCAATAATTGCATTTTTGGTTGCCGAGGTTATGGCCAAAATAATTGCTAAATCTATTGCCGGCTCGTTTATCTTAAGTCCACCTACAATATTAACATAGACGTCGGAGTTGCTCAAATTTACTCCCCCTCGTTTGGTCATAACGGCGCATAACAAACCAAGGCGATTCATGTCGACACCCACGGCCGAGCGTTTGGGGTAACCAAATACACTTGGGCTCACTAGCGCCTGAACTTCTACCAATAGCGGTCTGGTGCCTTCCATGGTGGCAAATATTACGCTCCCCGGGCTTTGAGTGTGCTCCTCTAGCAATAGACCGCTAGGGTTGGTTAATGGTAAAAGCCCAGAGTCTGTCATTTCTAATACTCCAACTTCATTGGTAGAACCAAATCTATTTTTGACCGATCTTAAAAACTTTACACTACCATACTTTTCGCCTTCGAGCTGTAATACAGTATCTACTAAGTGTTCTAATAGCCTTGGACCGGCCAGATTACCCTCTTTGGTTACGTGGCCAATCAATATAAAAGCTGTATTGGTTTTTTTGGCTGCCTGCATTAAAGCGTTAGCGCCGTTTGTGATTTGGCTAACGGTACCAGCCGCACTAGCCACACTCTTGCTCGCCATGGTCTGAATAGAGTCGACAATAATTAAATCATATTGGCTACTAAAAGCTTGGGCCAGCACTTGATCTAAATCGGTGCTAGCCAAGAAATCAAAATTCTCTACAATATTTTTAACTCTATCGACACGCAATTTTATTTGTGAAGCAGATTCTTCACCACTAACATACAATACCGACTTATGTTCGCTTATACTGCCAGCAATTTGTAGTACCAATGTGCTTTTCCCGATACCAGGGTCTCCGGCCAAGAGTATCAAACTACCTGGAACAATCCCCCCGCCCAATACAGTATCTAGCTCTGAGTTTTGGGTAGTTATTCTTGGGCTATCATTTGATTTAATTTCTGATACTTTACTTACTTTTTCGGCACTTGGCAAAGAGCCTATCTTGTTACCCACCATAGAGCTTGCTTTTACAGATTCTACTAAGCTATCCCATGCACCACATTGCATGCACTTACCGCTCCACTTGCCATAAGTAGCGCCACATTCTTGACAGACAAATTGTGAGCTTGATTTTGCCATAACAAAACTATTGTATCACAATACGAACACAGTACGAAACTGTTTTTAAGTAATTTTTAGTTTAAAAAATGTCCTACATTACTGTAGGACAAATAAATATTTTTAATATCTATTAATACCGGCCAATATAGCCTCATTACCAGATGTAATTTTTAGTAAGTGCATTTCACCATTTCGAACCAAATTCCAAAATTCATCATTTGTAAGCTGTAGCCGTTTAGTGCTAGGGCCGGTAAGAGCAAATAAAGTTACTACCGACCGTTGTGAAGTTAATCTTTTAGTCTCCCAAACTTCCCAAACTACGCCATCTTTCATCCAATACGATCTTTTTCTGGGGCCTTTTAGCATGCCATTTTCGTATTTACATTCTTCTGGCAATCTACCGGCATCCATCCTCTTCACCTTTTTGTTTTGCAATGATCATAATTATTGTAGCCCAAACTAGAGTTATTTCAAGCATAATTAAAATGCTACTTAACTTTTATAATATCTACATATTCTTTGTTTGGTTTTAGTACTTCTCCGATAGGCTTGATAGTATTATTCAAATACTAAACTCCAAGAGCAACTTTTATTTCTATACCGCCAGTTTTATCTACGCCTATTTTAACCGTATCGCCAGGTTTAATCGAGCCGTCTATCATTTGATTGGCTAGCGGATCTTCTATAAGCCGTTGTATAGCTCTCTTCATTGGGCGAGCACCATTCTCAACATCATAGCCTTCTTCTAGCAATAAATCTTTGACAGCTTTGCTAAATTTGAGCTCAACTTCTTTGGCTTGCAAACGCCTTGCCAAATCGCCCAATTGTAAGTCGGCAATATGAGCAATACTAATTTTGCTTAGCGCCTTAAACACTACTATATGGTCAATTCTATTCAAAAACTCGGGTCTAAAACTCTTTTTAAGTTCTTTTTTTACAGTAGCCTGCATGCGCTCATGCATCTTCTCGAGTTTTTGTTCTTGGCTTTTTGTTGCAGTCTCGAACCCAATAACAGCCTCTTCGTGAAGTTTTTTGGCACCTACATTGCTGGTCATTATAATAATTGTGTTTCTAAAATCTACTTTTCTACCTTTGGCATCGGTCAGTACACCATCTTCTAGTATTTGCAAAAGTATATTAAATACATCGGGGTGAGCTTTTTCTATTTCGTCAAACAATATTAAGCTATATGGCCTGCGGCGTACTTTCTCGGTAAGTTGTCCGCCACCTTCGTCATAACCAACATAGCCAGCAGGTGCGCCAACAAGTCTTGCAGTGTTGTGTTTTTCCATAAACTCACTCATGTCTACTTTTATCATGGCGTCTTTGTCATGAAACAGCTCTTGTGCCAGTACTCTAGCCAGTTCGGTCTTGCCTACACCGGTAGGGCCCAAGAATATAAAAGATCCAATCGGGCGATTCTCGTCGGCAATGCCGGTACGACTACGCCTTATAGCTCTGGCGACAGCCTCAACAGCCTCATCTTGATCAATTACTTTAGATTTAAGTACTTTTTCTAAGTTTTGTAGAGCTTCGGTCTCAAACTTTATTAACTTAGTCATAGGTATACCTGTAGTTTGTGATATGACTACGGCAATATCTTCGGCAGTTACGGCAACAGCTGGTTTTTTACTATTCTTTTTACTTTGAGCGCCCAGTTTTTCCTCAAGCACAGAAAGTTCAGACTTAAGTTTGGCAGCATATTCAAAGTCTTGGTTGTAGACTGCATCATCAATGCTGTTGTTTAAATCATTGATTTTTTTCTCGAGCTGACGTTCTGTCTTGCTAATTGTGCCTCGACTTATTCTAGCTTGAGCTGCTGCTTCGTCTATTAAATCTATTGCCTTATCGGGCATGAATCTATCGCTCACATAGCGCTTGGCTAATTTGGCGGCTTGTTCAATAGACTCGTCTGAGATCTCTACATTATGAAACTTCTCGTAGTTGTCTCTAAGGCCTTTTAGTATTTCAACTGTTTCTTCTACGGTTGCTTCTGGGACCTGTACAGGTTGAAAACGACGCTCCAAAGCTGAGTCTTTCTCTATATACTTTCGGTATTCTTCGAGTGTAGTTGCGCCAATTGTTTGCACTTCGCCACGAGCTAATGCGGGCTTGAGAATATTAGCAGCATCTATGGCCCCTTCGGCACTACCAGCACCTACTACATTGTGGAGCTCGTCGATAAACAGTATTACATCGTCGGCAGCTTTAGCCTCGTCTAATATTTTTTTGAGTCTTTCTTCGAATTCGCCTCTAAATTTTGTTCCAGCAATTACTGAGGCCATATCTAGCATCATTATTCTTTTGCCTATCAACATATCAGGCACTTCTTCTTCGGCTACGCGCTGTGCCAAGCCTTCTACAATGGCTGTCTTACCAACGCCCGGCTCGCCAATAAGTACTGGGTTATTTTTAGTACGCCTATTTAAGATAGATATCATTCGGTCTAATTGAGGCTTGCGGCCTACCATTGGGTCGAGTTTGCCCTCGCTAGCTTTTTTGGTTAAATCAACACTAAAATGATCAAGAGCAGGAGTTTTGCTGTCTTTTTTGCCTTTGTTATTTGGGTTTGATAGGTTGGCTTCAAAACTTTGTGGCTGGCTTTGCAAGAAGTTCTCGACTTCGTTGCGCAATTTGACTGGGTCAATTTTTATTTCGGCCAAAATAGTTTGGGCACGAGAATTTTTTTGATTAAGAATTGCGAATAATAAGTGTTCTGTACCTGCGTATGGCTGACCAAATTCTTGAGCAATTCTAAGAGCAAGAGTAATAGTTTTTTTGGCAGTTTCTGATAAATCAATCATGCTGGCACCCGATCGATGCTCGGCCTCAATGGCAATATTTGATGGTGTAATTAAACTAGGGTTAATCTTCTCTATACTTACGCCATTTTCACTTAGCAGTCTTGCGCCTAGCGATCCGTTAGATCGTAATATTCCTAATAGTAAATGCTCTGTGCCTACATAGGCTGCGCCGGTTTGTATAGCTATTTGTCCGCTGTATTGTAATGTTTTTTTGGCGTTTTGCGTAAATCTCTCAAATACGTCTGGTAATTCTGGTTGCATTATTCCTCCTGTTCTCTAATACAATATGATGAAAAACTTTTTTGGTTTGGACTACTCCTTTGCTTCTACTTCTTTATCTTCTTTGGGTTCTTCTTTTTCTTTGGTTTTTTCGTCGGTATCAGTTGTTTCTTTTGATTCTTCGGTAGCTGCCGTAAGTAATGCATCCTCGAGCTCTTTGGTATTAATTTTTTTGGGCTCGTCTTGCACGGCCTCGGCAGTTTCTTCTACGCCGGCGTCATCAGCCCCATCAATATCTACATTCCATCCAGTAAGCTTTGCGGCCAATCGCACGTTTTGACCCGATTTGCCAATAGCAAGGCTCAATTGGTCTTCAGGAACTTTTACTACCGCTTTCTTTTCGGCCTCATCTAGTTTAACGCTAATAACTTTGGTTGGTGACAAAGCAGAAGATATGTATTCTACAGGATCGTCACTATAGGCAATAATGTCAATTTTTTCATCACCTATTTCGTTCATTACCGCCTGAACTCGAGAGCCTCTACCGCCTACAAATGTACCTACTGGGTCAACACCTTCTAGGTTGCTCTTTACAGCAATTTTAGTTCTATTGCCAGCTTCACGAGCTACATTTACGATTTCTACGCTTCCGTTGCTAATCTCAGGTACTTCCATCTCAAATAAGCGTCTAATCATTTCGGGGTGCGTACGGCTCACGACAATTTGAGGACCGCGCAAAGTCTGCTCTACTCTTACTACATACACTTTTATGCGTTGACCGGTGTAATATCTTTCGTTTGGTAGCTGGTCGCTTGGGAACAGTACTCCTACGGCGTGACCAAGATCGATATACACATTACCACGCTCAGAGCGTTGCACGGTGCTAGCAATTACTTGGCCTTCTTTGTCAGAGAATTCTGCAAACACCACATCGCGCTCAGCTTCTCTAATGCGTTGCATTATTACTTGTTTGGCGGTTTGAGCAGCTACACGACCGAATTCTTTGTTGTCGTCTTCGTACTCTACCATGTCACCAACTTTGGCTTTGGGATCGATTTTTTTGGCATCTTCAAGACTAATTTGTAACATCTCAAAGCCTTCTTGAACTTCTTTTATAACTTCTTTACTCACAAATATTTTGGCTTCGCCAGTTTTTTGATCGAGTACTACTCTTACTTCTTGATCTTTGTCACCAAAGTCTTTTTTGTAAGCAGCAATAAGGGCAGCCTCTATAGCCTCTATTACAGAGTCTTTTGAGATTCCTTTTTCTTCGCAGATTGTTTCTATTGCGGTGACAAATTGGTTTTGCATTGTATTAAATTTTCCTTTACCTATTAAATTGTAGAATAGTTGTTTGTAATTGTTTGGAACAAAAAAGCCGGTGGTTTTTTATTTTCCATCGACCCAACAACATTATCAGAGTTAACTGTATTCCAAACTATGGTTTAATTTTATCAAAATTAGCACTCTAGTGTCAAGAGTGCTAATGTAAGTTTTTTGTAGTAAAAAACCAGCATTACTGCTGGTCTAGTTTTACAAAAAGCGACTGGTAAAAATTGAGAGTGTCGTTAGTGAGAGCACTTCCGTCTCTTAAGAGAATGTTTTCAGTATCTGGATCGAACAACAGCACAACACTATTCATCCTAAATAGCACTTTGCCGTAATTATTTTGATATAGAGGTGTTGCAATACAACTCAATTTATTCTCGACATATTCTTTGCAGTAAGCAAGCAAAGCAATTCTAACTTTTTTTGTATAGTTCAAGTCCAGAAACATCAAAACAAATAATGGCGGAAAAACAATAATGATAATTATCCCGTATATTTTGATTAAGTCTTCAGGGTTTAAGCCAAAAACATTAAATAGGCTTAGAATATACACAGCTATAATAGTTACAACCAAAGCTTTCAAGAACCAAAGCACTAATCTTTTTTCTCCAAACGGCGTTTTAGCGGCAAGTTCTAGGTAGGCATCTTTGGCTGGAGTTGGTGCAGGCATTCTCGCTCGATTCTCTAAAGGAACAATGTCTGCAATAATTTATCATAGTAACTCTTTTTTGTAAATAAAAACCTGTCTAAATGACAGGTGATTGCAAATATTGAAATTAATCAATAATGCTACTATTTTGTTCATTGGCAAATTCAAGGGCTTCTATTATGCTACTGAATTCTTCTTTACGGCCCTTAATTCGATACTTCATTTTATCGACACGAAAATCTAAGCTCATAGCCCCTAGCTCAAAGGTAGCATTGTACTCGGTTGGCCACAGATTAACAGGATAATTACCTGTCTCTTCAAATACCGAATTTACTACCAAAGTAGCAACCGCATTACGTAGTTGCTGACGTCTATGACTATCGATAATCACGCAAAAGATTACAAAATCTAGAGTGGCAAATAAAAATATGGTAATAAGCCATGGAAAATACCTAGTTAACGTACCTGTTTTCGAAAACGAAATAAAGAACATCATTGGCATAATAATGATTAACACTAGACCAATATGTAGTATGGGATGCGAGTTGTACCAACGCTTGTTATTTAATACTGCTTGATAATTCTCAAGTGCTTGTGCAGAGCTTATGTTGTTCGCCACAGCACTCATCCTTTTTTTTGGGGTGCAAAGTCTTGGATATTATAATGCTAAGGTCATCTGATGTCAATCTGTATAGCAATCTTCGATATGTTTAATGGTAGGTATATTAATATCCCCGACGACAGTAATTACATCAAGTCGAGGCTGCAAATTATTAAAATCTAAATGTTGGCTCAAGTAATATTCTGCCGCACGGGTCATTTGTTTTAGTTTAGTCGAAGTAACAGCACCTATAGCTCCCCCGTAATCGTTGCTTGCCCTATATTTAACTTCAACAAATACGATATATTCTCTTGTGCAAGCAACAATATCTATCTCGCAAAACTTATCTCGATAATTACGCTCAATTATTTTGTAGTCTTTGCGTTCTAAATATTCTGTTGCTAGAGATTCGGCTTTTTGCCCGTTAATATTATGTTGTGCCATATAATTTTATTCTCACACTTAAACAATAATTTTACTGCAAAAACTTTTTCTGTGTAAATCGCTTAGCCCGTGATTTAGAATCGCTTCTCTATGCTTGGCTATACCATAACCAACATTTGTATCGTAACCATATTCTTTATAGTCTTTTGCTACGCCGTACATATATTTATCTCTAGCTACCTTAGCCACAATAGATGCCGCACTTACACAGGCCACACTACCATCGGCTTTTATAATTGCTTCGCAATTATAATCGGTTAAATAATTTACGCTACCATCTAGAATAATCTTGTAATCATTAATAGACAAAGTCTTAATAGCTCTTAAGTAAGATTCTCTAAGTGCCCACGACAGCCCAAACTCATCTATCTCGTTATTACTGACCCAGCCCAAACCCACATACTCAGCACTATTATTTATTTCTTTGGCCAAGCTTTCACGCTTGGCAACGTTTATTGTTTTAGAGTCGAATAGCTCAGTATTAAACGCTATAGGCAAAACTACTGCCGCCGAAACCAACGGCCCAGCCAATGCACCCCTACCAACCTCATCAATACCTACAATTATATCTCTCATTGTATTTAATTATAACAAACACACATATTGACCATTAAGTGTTTTTATGTTAATATTTTATCGATATTGCACCTCGAAGAAAGGGAAGTAAATGGGAGAATTTGGCGAGATACATATTTGTAATAATCCAACACAACTTGGTCCGATGATTACCAACGAGGATGGCGACTACACCCTGTGGCACATCCCGAGTGAAGGCTCACATTACGTAAAGTTGAGGCCTATCGAGAAACTCGTTACCGGCATAAGATTCTGCCCATTCTGCGGCGAACGATTTGGCGAAGCCGACAAGGCCACCGAAGAGATCGAAGACGAACTGCGTGGCGCGTTGATGTGCGTTGATAACATCGGTTATCACAATATGACTCGAGAAGCAGTCTTACGTGCTCAGAGTATTTACCAAGCCCTTATGAATGGTGAAATTCAAATTACTATTCTCAGCCCTGAGCTTAGCAAGCAGTTTACCCCACAATAATAACTACTTTTGTTCAATAACAAAAAGCCCCGATAAATCGGGGCTTTATTACTAATTGTATTATTTACTGTCTTTATCTACACCTTCTTGAGCTTCTTCGGAGGCTTCTTGTTGTTCGTCGTTACCATCTGAATTTACTTTTTCGTCGGCTGGAGCTTCGGCTGGTACGTTGTCTTCTGCAGGGTTGGGGTCAGCCTCTGCGGCTTTTTTGTCTTCGTCTTTTACGACTTCGTCAGTACTAGTAGTATCATCACTGTTTAAAACATCGTCTTTTGCCGACTTATCGCCGTCTTTATCAACTTCTTCTTTAATTTTTGCTTTTTCGGCTTCTTCTTTTTGAGCTTTGGTTTCGGCATCTAGTTGTGACTTGGTGCGACTGTCTGCTTCATTGGTAGCGTCTTTATCGAATCCCATTTCGGCTAGACGGGCCGATTTACCACTACGATCTCTCATGTAACTCAAGAAAGCTCTTCGTACTTTACTACGTTTAACAACTTGTATTTTTTCTATAGTAGGATTGTGCACAAACCAGCTTTTTTCTACGCCAACACCACTAGCAATCTTACGCACAGTAATAAATGCTTGTAGACTACCAACTTTGCGGTAACGAATAACAAGACCTTCAAAGATCTGTACACGGCTTTTTTTACCTTCGGTAATGCGTTGATGTATACGAACAGTATCACCCACTTTTATAGCAGGTAATTTGGTCTTTTTTTGGCTGGTTTCTAATGCTGTTATTAATTCCATTTGATTATTTTATTAATCTTTTGTTACGATTAATAATTCTAGCACAATAATCAGATTGACGCAACAGCATAATAGATTGACTTTTTAATATGCTGCACTATAATTCTATCTACAACCGCACCTTCGAAAAAACAGGAGAGTCATGCCTGTACTGGTAGAGAAAGTCTACGTTAACGCTAATAGTAAGCCGTACATGCAGCAGCCATTTGGCTTAAAGCACAGACAACGGCGCAGTGCAAAAAATAAATTACCGTTTGGCAATTGGTACAACCATAGATTTCAACTACTTGGAAGTGGCGAGTTAAGCGTTGATGATATTTTAAGAATTGCTGGCGAAATAAATCAATATGAATGTTTCTTTGTTGGTCTAGATGTAGATGCAAATCCGCCACGACCCTGTGAGTCTCCACTTAATTTTTGTCGGCAACTTGTATTGTGTATTATTAGCGGTAGAGTTATTGTAAATGGCCATTATTATTACCAAGAATATATGTTGCCTATTCGATTTTGCACACTATCGGTAGCGAGAGGATCGGCCACTGATTTTAAAGATCTAAGTGATCACTTTAAGCATTTCAATTAAACTGTATGCCCTACTTTGATAGGGCTTTTTTAGTGCACATAAAAAATTACTCAATCAAATTTGTTGTATTGACTTTATATCAATAATTCATTAAAATATTGTAGTTACTTCGAGCAAGGAGCATGATGAACCAAAAAAAGAAGGTAGTCACCTTTACTGGCAACTCTCTTACTCTAGTAGTTAGAGTATCTGAAAAGATCGGCGAAAATCTACCAGAAACTACTCGACGTGCTCTAAAGTTCTATGAATGGTTCTTAGAAACAAAAGATAATAAAGAAGAGATTTTCGTAAAAGATAAAGATGGCAACCTAACTAAAATGCATTTCTTAGAAGGATAAGACAATACCTAAGCTTCAACACTAGTTGAAGCTTTTTTAAGCACCACGTTTTTTTCTCCGGCAATATCTGTAAGCGCCGCCAAGAAGGTACCATTGCTATCAACGCCACTTGGCAGTTTTAGTTTTTGATTTTGGCCACTAAAGTGCAGCATTATGTCGGTTTTGCCTGGATGGGTCTCGAGTAGTTTTTTAATAGCAAGGAGTTTGTCGTTTTCGGTGGTAGACTGCAAGCTCACAATTATTTGTGATATATTCGACTGTTCTTTTAATTCTTGAGTATTATCTTTTGGCGCGTCTTCTTTTTTAATAAATTTTTTGGTGTCAATATGTTTTGAAGACGGAAAATGTCTAGCTGTTTCGTGATTAATTAATTTTACTGTTGAGGCTATTACCTTTAAATCATCGGTCGGATTACCTTCTCTATCTCGAGCATTTATTTTTCCTTTCACCTCCACTACATTGTCTAACGCCCATATTACTTTGTCTTTTTCAAAAACTCTCGGAAACACAATAACCTCTACCTCGTCTTGCAAAGTCTCAAGTTGCACAAATGCCATAGGATCATTATTGCGGGTATATATTTGACGCATGCCAATTACTATTCCGCCAATAACTATCTCTTTGTTATCATCTTGTTTACTAAAGTTTTTTAAGTTTTGCGTTTTGGCCATCATATAGTTTCTAAAGTCATCGAGAGGGTGACTACTAATATAGAGGCCAAGCAGTTCTCTCTCCCACATTAAGTGAGTACGAGGGTCGATTTTTTCGGTTGGTGGCGTAAGTGCTAGTGAGGGCATTTCTTCTTCCATGCCCAAGCTTCCAAAAATATCAATTTGGCCACTCAAGGCACTTTTTTGAACTTGTGAGGCATAGCTAGTTATAAGACTGACATTATTAAGTAGCGTATCTCTATCACCCATGCTGTCAAAAGCCCCACTCTTTATTAGCGACTCCATTACTTTTTTATTTACTACACTGGCCTCAACGCGCTTACAAAAATCTTCTAGGCTCAAAAATTTACCGCTGTCTTTGCGAGCTGCCAAGATTATTTCTATTGGCCCTAGACCAACATTCTTAATTGCGCCCAAACCAAAACGAATTTTTTTGGTATTGGGAACTACGGCAAATTCAGAATAACTTTCGTTAATATCTGGTGGCAAAAGTTCAATATTCATTTTTCTACACTCAGCAACCTCAATAGCAATGCGATCTAAGTTTTCATGATCGCTAGTCATTAGTGCCGCCATAAATGCCTCAGGGTAATGAGCTTTTAAGTATGCAGTTTGCACGGCTATCAATCCATAACAAGCTGCATGACTTTTATTGAAACTATAAGCTGCAAAATCCTCTAAGCTTTTCCATAAATCTTCTATAAATTTGGTATCAACTTGAGAGGTCTTAATGGCTCCTTCAATAAATTCTTGTTTCATTTTTGCCAAAACCTCAGGTATTTTTTTACCAATACCTTTACGTAGAGTGTCGGCCTGCCCACCGGTAAACCCACACAAGTCTTTGGCGATTTGCATAACCTGCTCTTGGTACACAATTATGCCATATGTCTCTTGCAATGTGGCCTGCATCTTGGGGTGTCCGTAAGTAATAAGGTCGGGGTTATGTTTACGATTAATAAAGTCTTCTATCCACTGCATAGGTCCAGGTCTGTAGAGCGCTCCCATAGCGACCACATCTTCAAACTTATCGGGCTTAAGCTCTCTTAGATAGCGCTTCATTCCGGCAGACTCCAGTTGAAAAACTCCTGTTGTATCGCCACGACTAATTAGCTCATATGTTTTTTTGTCATCAATAGGAATATCATTAACATCTAGATCGATATCGTATACTCTTTTTAAAATTCTAAGTGTGTTTTTTATAATAGTTAAGTTTGATAAGCCCAAAAAATCAAACTTAAGCAGACCTAGATCTTCTACTGGGTTCATTGAATATTGCGTGGCAATACCGCCTTTGCTCGCCCTTACTAATGGCACATAGCCGACCAAGTTTTCTGGCGCTATAACCACACCGGCTGCATGAGTACCAGCATTTCTGATTGTTCCTTCAAGCTTAATGGCAATATCAATAACCTTCTTGGCTCTTGGGTTATTCTCGTACTCTTGGTGAAGTTCTGGATTATCTTTAATTGATTTTTCTAGAGGTATATGACGGCCTTGGATCGGCGGCGGAATCAGCTTTGCAATAGCATCTACTTCTCCGTAAGGCATATTTAATACTCGGCCAGTATCTCTCACGGCGTTTCGCGCTGCCATAATGCCAAAGGTGATAATTTGAGCTACTCGTTCTTTACCATACTTGTTTGTAGCATACTCAATAACTTCTTCACGACGGTCGTCGGCATAATCCATATCAATATCGGGCATGCTAATTCTATCGGGGTTTAAGAATCGCTCAAATAGCAGATCGTATTTGAGAGGGTCTATTTCGGTAATTCCGGTAACATACGCAATAATACTACCAGCTGCACTACCTCTACCAGGGCCACAAACTATACCTTGTGATTTTGACCAGTTAATAAGATCAGCCACAATTAGCATATATCCTTCATAGCCCATATCGGCGATAACTCCAAGTTCAAACTCAATCCTATCAAGAACATTACTTGGCAAAAGTTTGACAGCTTCTTCTTCTGTAATATCTTCTTTGCTCGAATTGGTCGAATCTGCATAGCGTCTTACGGCACCAGTAAAAACCTTTTTTCGCAAAAGACTTTTTTCGGTTTCACCTTTGGGTAAGTCTGGAAATCTTGGAATAAGAATTCTACCGAGCTCAATCTCTAAGTTACACATTTCGGCTATTTTTACTGTATTAGATATAGCCTCGGGAGTATCCTTAAACTTTTCGAGCATATCTGCTCCAGAATGCACACTCAAATCTTGGTCTAATTTGAATCTATTGGGGTCATCAATATTACTGCCTGTTTGTACGCAGAGTAAAATATCGTGTGAGTAATGATCGTCTGACTTAGTGTAATGAGCATCGCCAGTTACCACCAGCTCTACACCCAGCTCTTTAGACAACTTTCGTAAGCCGTCATTTACTTTTATTTGTGGTTGCCAATCGGTATGTGGTTGCATCTCCAAATAATATCTATCCTTGCCAAAAATTTTTAAGTATTTTTGAGCCACCACTTTTGCTTGCTTATAATTATCGACTGACAAATAAGTACCGACTTCACCCCCAATACAGCCAGAGAGGCAAATAAGACCTTCGCTATATTTTTGTAATAGTTCGGTATCAATTCGAGGCTTGTAATAAAATCCATCGAGGTTCGCAATGGTGCTTAACTGCATCAAATTCTTATAACCAACCTCGTTCATGGCCAGTAAAATAAGATGATATGGGTTACGATCTTCGGCACTGTTTTTATCGAGGTGTGTACGGGGAGCTACATAGGTTTCGATGCCAATAATTGGCTTAATATCACGTTCTTTGCAGGCTTTATAAAATTCTATTGCACCCGATAGAGAACCGTGGTCGGTGATTGCGCATGCTGTTTGACCCAGAGCCTGAACATGGTCGAGCAAAGCAGGGATTTTTTGCAGACCATCTAGCAAACTATAATGGGTATGGTTGTGTAAATGCACAAAATCTACAAAGCCCGCTTGTTGGCGTGCTTCAGATATAGTCGTATTTAAATTGTCGACATCAATACTCAAAAAACCCTCCTTTGTTTTTATTTTAGCACAAGAATATTTTTATTAAGACTAATAGACCTAGCTGACTTAAGCGCCCGAGGCAGAACTTAGCTTA
>CAZEIU010000009.1:0-2365 GCA_964512085.1 uncultured Candidatus Saccharibacteria bacterium | reverse complement strand
ATTCATTCAAAATATTTTTACATCATTACAACTCGTTGTCAAGTCAATTCTGCCAATTTAGATTTTGATAAGCAAGTATTATTTTTAATAATTTTTCGAATTGCACCAATAGCGGACTGCAAAAAATCTCCGATAATTGGGATGCCACCAAATTTTGCCACCAAGAAACCGATAAGCAATATTGCCAATGCGGCACCAAGCACACCACCAAAACCTCGTAGCATACCAACTTTGACATTCATCCAATAGAGTTTTTTCTCATTGCTCAAAAGCTCATTCACTTGATCTAGGCCTAGAGTTTCGGCGAGTAGACTGGGTTGTGATTTCTTTTTCTTAGCCATCTATTTTTTGTCGGCTGGTTTTTGACCTTCTGTATAGTTTTTAGTAGCTCGTTCTTTAGCTGATTTTTGCTTTAATCTTTCGATTTCTTTTTGAGATTGTTTTACTACTTTTTTGGTTGATTTATTAAGCTCGTTTGTAAGTTCTGAAGCTTGCTTTACAAGAGATTTACTTTCATCGACTGCAACCTTACCTACTTTTTGACTACTTTTCTTAAGCTCATTACTCTTTTTAGCAAGATCTTTTTGAAGCTGTTCGGCTTTGGCGATAAGTTCTTTGGTATGTTCCGAGCCAGACTTCTTGGCTTCTTGAATTTTGTGAGCTAGTTCTTGCTGGGTATTATCGAGAGTATTGCAAATATCTTCTCTAGTTTCTTTGCCCGATTTGGGGGCATATAGAAGCGCTGCGATAGACCCAACTATACCACCTATTATAACGCCTTTAAAAAATCCTTTTTTGCCACTATTCATCTTATTCCTCGCTATCTCTTTTTTTAGTTTTACTTCGACCATGCAAGTATTTTTCTATTAATACGCCAATGATCCCTGGGTTTACCACGGTGCGACGCACTTCATCTACTAATTCTGAGGCTTGGTCAGCACTTTCTTGAACTTTCTCGGCAGCCAATCGTACTTGCTTGAGTGCTTTAATAGTGACTACTAAGAATGCGACAGTATAAATAACAAGCAGCAAGAGAATTAATGACATAACGCAGAGTAGAGCAATTAAAATTGTATTCATTATTTTTTGGACCCTTTCTGATGTTTATGTTTTATCACCTTTATTATATCATCTCTACCCAAGTGAGCCAAAGTAATTTCGTCTCTTTCTAAAAGCGTCCACTCATTTCGATCAATTAGAGCGTTTGGAAAAATGTGCAAATCACCTTTCTCGTCAATCAAGCGACTTTTTTTGGTATCCATTTCAATTATATAGCCTACTATTCGATGGTCTTTTTCACCAACAATTACTTTGTCGCCTACCCTAAAATCATGGTCGTTAGCGAGCATTATACCAGACACCAAATCAGTTACTGTTTGCGTAAAACCTTGCGATATACCTATAGACAATACGGCTATAAAGCCACCGAGAGCAAAAGCAACGTTGGTAAGATCTAAAACTTGCAAAATACCAATCGCTAATAATACCCACAGAGCTGCTCTGGTAAGAATTAAGGTAATCTCTTTTAGGCCTAAGGATATGTGCAAATAATCTATAAACCTTGCGAATAATCGCATTAAAAACTTAATAGTAATTGCACCAATAATAAGTAATGCTGCGCCTCTAGCTATGCGAGGCAATAGCTGCAAAAAATACTGCTGAAAGTCTTGCCCAAAGGATATTAAATCTTGTTGTAAATTCATGCTAGTTTGTTTTAACTTCTTTTAGTAATTTAAGCACAAGCTCGTTAGTTTTGCTAGGGTTGGCCTGACCCTTGGTTTTTTGCATCACCTGTCCTACAAAGAAACCAAGTGCTTTTTGATTGCCATTTTTATAATCGGCTACAGCCTGCGGATTAGATTCAATTATACCAGCGACTATTGTCTCTAGCTCATTATCATCAGACATCTGCGCAAGCCCCCTTGAAGCAACGATTTCTTTTGGAGAGTCGCCTAGTACTACATCGTTAAATATTTCTTTGGCTGTTTTAATACTTATTTCTCCTCCCAACACAAGCTCAACTAAGTCATATAAGTTTTCGCCAGTAAGTTTAGCATTTCTTGGATCATTGTTTGAAAGCCAAGCCTGAAAATCTCCTACCAACCAGTTGGTAATTTTTTTGAGTTTATCTTTGTCGCCTTGGGCTTTTTTATTGGCAGTTTCAAAAACCTTAAGCATATCTGGATTAGACAACAAAACATCTTGATCTTCTAGTTTGATACCTAATTCAATCAACGTTTTTCTTATTTCTATAGGCATAGGTATTTCTTTAATGGTAGATTCTACTTCTTCGATCAATGAAGGCTGTAATACAAATGGTGGAATATCTGGCTCAGGAAAATAACGATAATCGTGTGCGTGCTCT
>CAZEIU010000008.1:9202-27033 GCA_964512085.1 uncultured Candidatus Saccharibacteria bacterium | reverse complement strand
AGCAGCACCGAAGACAATCCTCTTAAAAAAGCCGGGATCAATGTACAACGCTATAAAGGTTTGGGTGAAATGAATGCTGATCAATTATGGGAAACCACTATGGATCCCGAAAACCGTGTTTTATTAAAAGTAACTGTAGCCGATGCCGAGGCTGCCGATGCAATATTTAATAAACTTATGGGTGAAGAAGTTGCACTAAGAAAGAACTTTATTCAGACTCACGCCAAAAAAGTAACTAACCTAGATATATAATATGAGCGAAAAAACTACACCACCAGATGAAATAAAAAACGAAGAATTAGCCGCATTTGACGACCAAAATTTTGAGCCACAAAAAACAGAATTTGGTTTAATAGCTCCAAAAACTGTCGAATCAGAGATGGAACAAAGTTATCTCGATTATGCTATGAGCGTAATTGTCTCTAGAGCTTTACCCGACGTCAGAGATGGTCTTAAGCCCGTGCACAGACGTATTTTGTACGCCATGAACAATCTTGGTCTTCGCTCAACTGCCAAATATCGTAAGTCGGCTACAATTGTTGGTGAAGTGCTTGGTAAATACCACCCTCATGGTGACTTAGCTGTCTATGAATCTATGGTACGTATGGCTCAAGACTGGGTAATGCGTTACCCGCAAGTCGATGGACAAGGTAACTTTGGTAGTATGGACGGCGATGGCGCAGCTGCTCACCGTTACACCGAAGCTCGTATGACCAAAATTGCCGAAGAGATGCTTGTAGATATCGAAAAAGAAACCGTTGATTTTATACCAAACTTTGATGGTTCACACAAAGAACCAACAGTCTTACCGGCCAAAGTGCCCAACCTACTGCTCAATGGAGTGCAAGGTATCGCTGTGGGTATGGCAACCAATATCCCTACTCACAATCTAGAAGAAGTTTGTGACGCAGTTGTTTTTCTTATCGACAATCCAGAAGCTGGCGTAGCCGAGCTAAGCAAAATTGTAAAAGGCCCAGATTTTCCGACTGGTGGAGTAATATTTGACGACGGTTCAATTGCTCAAGCTTATGGTACCGGTAAAGGCTCTATAATAATGCGAGCGGTTGCCACTATCGAAGAAGACAAAAAAGGGCGAGAGAGAATTATTATTACTGAGATTCCGTATCAGGTAAACAAATCTACTTTGGTAGAAAAAATAGCTGAACTTCACCACGCAAAGAAAATTGTTGGCATAGCCGACTTGCGTGACGAAACCGCCAAAGAAGAAGTAAGAATTGTTATCGAGCTTAAAAAAGATGCTTATGCCAATAAGATTCTAAACCAACTCTACAAACTCACACCAATGCAAACCGCATTTCATGTTAATATGCTCGCACTAGTAGACGGTGTGCAGCCACGGGTGCTCAATTTAGAAATGGTACTAAGAGAATACCTCAAACATCGTCAAGTAGTAGTGCGTCGTCGTACCGAGTTTGAGCTACGAAAAGCCGAAGCTCGAGCTCATATTCTCGAAGGTTTACGAATTGCTCTTGATCAAATAGATAAAGTTATCTCTACTATTCGTGGCTCAGCTACACAAGACGAAGCGCGTAAGAATTTAATTACCCAGTTTAAGCTTACCGAACTACAAGCCAATGCAATACTCCAAATGCAACTTAGAGTTCTTGCTGGTTTAGAACGCAAAAAAATCGAAGACGAATATGAGGCTTTGCAAAAACTTATTAAAGAACTCAAAGAAATACTTAGCTCAGAGGCAAATATCTTAAAAGTAATTCGTGAAGAACTTGTTGAGATCAAAGAAAAATATGGCGACAAACGCCGAACCAAGATAATCAAAAAATCTCTAGGTAGTTTCTCTGACGAAGACCTTATTCCGGACGAAGAAGTGGTGATTACTCTTACCAAGGGTAACTACGTAAAACGAATACCGGCCAGCACTTATACCAGCCAAGGTCGTGGTGGCAAAGGTAAGATTGGCATGGCCACCAAAGAAGAAGATGTGGTAGAGCACGTGTTGCATTGTAGTACACACGATACCGTATTGTTCTTTACTAGCCTCGGGCGAGTGTTTAAGCTCAAGGTTTATGAGATACCAGCTGCCTCGCGTACTGCCAAAGGCCAATCAATAGTCAATGTTGTAAATGTGGGCCCAGAAGAGCGTGTTACCTCAATGCTTAGTATGCAAAAAGACGAGCCTACTCAATACTTGTTTATGACTACCAAAAAAGGTGTAATCAAAAAAACCAAGATCGAAGACTTTGCCAATATACGCCAGAGCGGAATCATTTGTATTAAGCTCGATAGTGGCGATAGTCTCAATTGGGTTAAGAAGACCATGGATGGAGACGATATTATTATTTCTACGGCCAAGGCTCAAGCTATAAGATTTGCCGAATCAGATGCTCGTCCTATGGGCAGAGCTACGCGTGGAGTGCGTGGCATTCGGCTCAGACCAGGTGATAGCGTAGTAGGTATGGATGTATTGAGAAACGAAGAAGGTATGTTGCTTGTTGTAATGCAAAATGGCTACGGCAAGATCACCAAGTCAGATCAGTTTACCTCTCACAACCGTGGGGGCGTGGGTATCAAGGCTGGCGTAGCTACCGCCAAGACCGGACAAGCTATTGATGTTAGAATTATTCCAAACGATGATGGCGATGTACTACTTATATCCAAAAAAGGTCAGGTAATAAGATTACACCTCAAAGACATACCAAAAATTGGTAGAGCTACTCAGGGAGTTAGAATAATGCGTATGAGCGAAGGCGATGAAATAGCCTCAGTGGCATTGTTACAGCCAATTAAGGTAGAAGATTTAGAAGAAGATAGCCCAACAAGCGATAAAGACTCTAGTGAAAAAACCGCTCAATCCAAAAAACAAAAATAGCTGTTTGCTTGTTGTTTAGTTGGTAGGTTAAAATAGTAATATGAATCAGCTAAGTGAGCTCACACCATTTTTATATGTGCCATTCGCTGCATGGGCAATTGCTCAGCTTATAAAGTTTACTCTTTCTATAATTAAGGGCGATGTAAACATTCGCTATCTTTATGCAAGCGGCGGCATGCCAAGCGTTCACTCGGCGGTTGTATGTAGTTTGGCAACATGGGCTTTAATTGACGGTGGAGTAGCCTCTCCCCTATTTGGTATTACAGCAGTTTTTGCAGCCATTGTAATGTATGATAGTTTTGGCGTGCGACGTAGTGCTGGCGATCAAGCTCGTACACTCAACCGTTTAATTAACGACCTAAGCTCTCAAGGAAATCTAAAAAACTCCAACGACTATTCAAGACTAAGAGAGATATTAGGACACAAACCACTAGAGGTAGTAGTGGGTGCTACGCTGGGAATATTTATTGCCTGCGCATTTGGTTATAATAAAATTATTTCGGCATGGCCGATAGTATTAGAGTTTCCTAACGCCACTCAATCTAAATGGCTACTTATAATTGCTGGGATTATTTTATTATCTGCACCAATAGCATTCTTTATTGGTTATAAAAAATACCGTAACAATAAAAAGGTAAGAGGGTTGATACTATACGTTGCTTACGGCAATGCTATATTTGGAGCTTTGCTTGCTACTAGCGCCTTCTTGGCTTACGAAAACTTACAAGCAATAGTCTCGCAATGGTGGTTTGTTGGTCTCGCCACTATACTATGGTTAATATACGACATTATCTTTAAGTCAAAAACTTTAAAAGCAATTCAAGCTTCAAAACCTAGCGCCGACGATAGTCGCAAGGCTGAGTGGATTAAAAAATCTAAAAAAAGCAAAAAGAAAAAAGGTAAGAGGTGAAACGAAAAGTACTAATTGGCCTATTACTATTTAGCGCATTTGCCTCTATTGCTGGTGGAGTCTATATTATTTTAGGCAAAGCCAATTTACCAGTGGAGTGGCTAGCACATACTGGGTTTCGTGATTATTATTTTGCCGGCGTAATACTAATGGCTATTGTGGGCGGTAGTGCATTAATTGCTGCAATTGCCAATATAAAATATCTTATTGGTGCAAGCTTGGCAACTGTTGTTGCGGGGGTAATTATGCAAATGTGGATACTGGGCGAGATTGTATCTATAAGACATATTAATGTTTTGCAAATAATTTTCTTTGCTATCGGCACTGCCATAATATTTTTGGTACCCCAAGACAAAACTAAATCTAAAAAAAATGATTGGTAAGGCGATTTATATAGATGTACGAGAGCCCTTTGAATTTTCTGCTGGTCACGTAGAGAATGCCATCAATGTACCGCTTGGTTATATAAGCCAAGATAATGAATCATTACAAAGTATCGATAAGTCTACAAAGGTAGTTTTGTACTGCCGTAGCGGTGCTAGGGCCGAGCAAGCAAAATCAGTTTTGCAATCACTTGGCTTTACAGATGTCGAAAATGGTATCAATCAACAATCTATAGAAAAGTAAAAAACCCCAGCTTACAACTGAGGTATGATATTTTAGACCAATACAACTATATAAGGAATTGCTCCCTCGAATTCATCCCATCTTTTTTTGGGCAAGAGATATTCTGCAAAGTCACAGGCTATAGCGAGCAAAAATAATTCTTCTACTCTATCATCAAGCAGAGTCCACTCCCTACCGTGACGATCTACACGTCCTCGCAAATAGGCCCAACCACCATTACCACCATTTCTTTTAGTTCGGAACTGTTCTGGAAGCTGCTGTAGAGCAAAAAACAATTCTAGGTTTAAAAAACTCTAGTCTATCGGCTTGAAAACATACTGTGTCGTAGTATTTAATACCATCAACGCTTACAAAATTTGAGGTGTCTTCTTGATTTGCAACACACTCTTCAAAGATATTGGCAATAGCGATTGGCACAAGTAACCCATCGGCAGAGATTACTTTGGTGGTCACAAGATCCCTTTCTTGAGAGTTGAGGTACAAATGCTAGCGCTATTGTATTACGAAGTTAGAATATTAAGCAAACATCTTATGTGGCAAAATTAAACAATTAAGCTTACAATAAGGTTATAACTAAAAGGAGAATGTAGTAATGGCAAAGTCCAAAAAAGAAATCGCCCAGCAAAACGCACCAAGTGGATTCGTTTTGTTTGTGGCTTGGTTTGGCGCACTAGTTTATTTTATGCAACAAGCTCAAGGTTTTATCGGCTTTGTACTAGCATTTTTAAAAGCCTGTGTTTGGCCAGCTTATCTTCTATACTATGCCCTATTAGCTCTTGGCGTCAGATAATATATCTATAAAACCCTGCATTTTGTGAGTTTTTTGTTTATACCTGTTGTATAAAATAATTTTGGCTATATTCGTAAAAAAGTATTGACAAATTAAAGTACTTGTGTTAATATAGTTGACGCACCTTGCAAGAAGTACATTGACCCTCCGAAAGGGGAATCCATGACCTGGTTCATCTTCATGCTCATCGCCATCGTCGTCGCGGTGGTGGTCTTCAAGGCGGTCGCCGCCCGCGCCCGGCGCGAGGAGGCCCGCTACCACATCGCCCACCTCGACGAGCTCGACACCACCGACCCCTGGTGGACGGAGCCCGAGATGGCGACGACGGGCCTCACGGTCCAGACCGTCGCGCGCTCGGCCAACGGCCTCAAGGCCTGCCCCACGCCGCCCCGGGTGGTGCCCAAGGCCAGCGGGGCCAAGCGCACCACGCGCAAGAAGGTGGCCGCCAGCCGCAAGACCAGCTGCCGCAACAAGCAGCTCGCCAAGCAGCGGCGGTAGTACCACAAGGTTTTTGCCAGTTTTCCTTAAAAAAACTGGTGCAACCCAAGCACTCAACTCAAGTTGAGTTTTTAGGTGGCATACATTAAAAAGTATTAGTTTTAAATTAATAAATAATACTGCAATAACCAGTGATCAAAACAAGTATTGTATTTTCGCTTTTTGTTTGGTAAAATTATTCTATGAAGTCCAGAAATATTAAGGGTAATTCACAAAAAGCAGTCTATGTTTTTATAGATGCTTCTAATCTTTGGGCCGTCCAGAAAGCCAAAGGGCAATTGTTTGATTTAGCAAAATTGCGTAACTTTTTGCAAAATAAGCACCATACTAAAAACCTAAGAATCTATTATTATGATGCTTACCCAGACCAAAAGACCCGAGAGTACAGCATAGATGGTAAGTTTAAGTTTTATGTTTATCTTACTAAAGCTCTCAAATTTGTGGTTCGCAAAAAACCTCTCAAGCAGATTAGGGTAGCTACCGATAAGGGCGTGATTGTACAGGAGAAGGGTAATATGGACGTTGAGATTGCAATCGATGTCGTGAACCAATTACAAAACTACGATGAGGCAGTATTTTTTAGTGGCGACTCAGATTTTTTGGCGCTAGTCAGATTTGTCAGAAACAAACATAAAAAAGTATACATTTATTCGTCCAAAAACAATGTATCGACAGAATTAAGAACAGGCGGTGATGGTTATACCGACGTTTTAACAATTACAGACGACATTTGGCGGCAAAAAGTAAAACACCGCAAAGATAAATAGAATACAAAAAACGACCCGCAACTAAGAGGGTCGTTCTTGGATGTGATACCCCGACAGTTGATGGATCAACTATTGGATACAAGTAATATATCACATTAATAGTAGTTATGTCAAGATATTATTAGAGGTCAACAGCGCCGAACTAATAGAGAAAATATAGAAGTTACAAAACCCCCATCTCGCTTTAGCTTGTTAATTAAGCTAGAATTAAAACATTATGCCAGAGCCACAAGATCGACCACGAGATCAACTGAATGAATCAATCGAGCCAAAGCCGGTAGAACTTAATCTAGCGCCGGCCGAGCCACTTACACCATATGATGAGGAGTTTATTATACCTAGCGTAGCTGACGGGCAAGATGTGCGAGTCGGTAGTAGCCTTACGGGTGAGAAATATTATTTGCACTGCGATTTTAATGCCTTTGCCGACAAACTCAAAGACATTACCACAGCCAAACTCACTGAAATGTTTGTAGCCGACGGCAAGCTAGAGAGTCAGTTTCCGGATTTAGACGAGGCTAGTCGCCAACAGATTTATGTTTGTTGGCGCGCCGCTCGAATAGTCAGAAACTTATTAGGCGATGTGGCAAGTGAGCAAGCTCGCAATATGAGTTTTGATAACTTTAGGCAGGTATCGTCGGCTGGCCAAAAAGAATGCATTAAGCCGTTATCAAAATGCGTGGGCGAGTCGGCATGTAGCGAGTACGCTCTGATGGCTCACGAAGTCTTAAGAAGACTGGGCGTAGAATCATCGATAGTAGTGGGAGCCTACGACGGTTCGGCCGAGGGCGATATAGCCGGCCGCCACACCTATTTGGTTTTGCAAGATGGCGCAATAGTTTTTGACCCCACCCATACTGCTCAGCAAAACGACTCTTGGCCGCCCAAGGTGTTTACCGCTAGCGAGCCACTAACTCTACAGACCTTGCGCAACATGAGTACTAGCGACGACGAGCCATTTGGTCATAAAGTAGCTTGCCAAGATATAGTTACCAAGCAAGTAGTGCGATACGGATCTGGCGCATAATAGCCGATAGCTTTTATGCTAGTATATAAGGTATGAAGACTTTTTTACAAATCATCTACTTTGGCTATGGCATACTCATATTTGCTGCGCTTATCAATTGGGCTGGCAAAGCCATTGGTTTTAAGAGTTGGTACGATGTTTTTGGTGGTACTAGCTTTGGCGAGCTAAGTGGTGTTAATATATTTTATTTGGTAGTAGCTTACCCGCTACTGCTCGGCACATGCATTTATTTTTTAGATAAATACAAAGACTTAATCATTAAATAGTTTAGACAACAACAACTTGCGCTATAGCTACAAAGCTATGGCGTCGTTTTCTACAACTCTACTGATATCTTCAATTATAGGTTTGAGTTTTTGGGCATTGGGGGTAAGAGAATACAATATTTCTTTGCCGGCACTTCTTTTGCAAACAAGCTCGTTGGCTTCTAGAGCCCTAAGCTTACGGGTAAGAGTAACAGCATTTATTTGGGTCATGCGCTTAAGCTCATTAAAAGATTTTTCGCCAAACTTAGTTAGCTCAAAAAAAATAAGTAGGTTGTACTGATCGCCAATTATGGCGGTGGTTTTAATTATTTTGGTGATTTTGTCTTGACTAAAAGTTTTTCTCATTGGTATACTTATATTACTAGTTAATAATTATAACTAGTATAAATTATTTTAGATATTATTGCAAATTTAATTATTATTTAAATAAAAATATGGAGGGCAGACTCACCAAAGCTTAAGATTATTAATTGTAAAACACACAGGAGAAACAATATGAAAAGACTAAGTACTACGCGAATCAAAAAAGTAAACAATTGGCTTAAGCACCGCGAAACTCAAGACGATATTTGGGATTACATGGCCACCAAGTGGGCAACCAGAGCCGAGGCTATCTCACGCTATAGCAAACAACATTTGCCAAGACCTATTAAGAGCGTATTGCGTACCACGGTCAAAAACCCTATTAGTGCCGCCAAGCGCTACAATACTGAGCGCAAAGAGTCGGCTGGCAAGCAAAAGGCTTCTTTGAGATTTAGCAATGAAAGCCAATAATTCTTTGCGGCACGCCAAGCGCGTTATAGTTGGCGTAGTTGGTATTACTATTGTAGCTATTGGCCTTACATTATTAGTGCTACCGGGCCCAGGCCTTATAGTAATAATTGTTGGACTAGGCATACTGGCCACGGAGTTTGTGTGGGCCAAGAACTTGCTCGAGAAGACCAAGCATCACTACCACAAAACCAAAAACAAAATTACCAATCGTGGCAGCAAAGACAATAAGTCCAATCAAACTAAAGTAATAGAAGGGAGCAAGTAGCATATGGAATTTTTAAATAATCTTACCGAGGGCTTAAACCCAGCCGAAGAATTAACTACTCAAGCAGAAGAACTCACTACCCAAGCCGAGGAACTCACCGGCGGTATTGCTGATACTGCTACTCAAGCTACAGAAGGCATTAGTGACTCTATTGGCGGACTGTTCAATTAGCTCAAATTTAGTTTAGTTGCAGCACTAGTACTTTGCGTTAGTAGCTAGCAAAGGTTTACAATAGAGCTACCATGCAAACTTACAATTGGTACCAATCACTCATTAAGCCCTCGTGGGCCCCGCCCGAGTGGCTGTTTGGGCAAGTTTGGTCGGTGCTCTATATCATTATCTTTATTACTTTTGGCATAGTGTTTTATATGGCCATCACCAAACAGTTGCCTTGGGCAGTAGCCCTACCGTTTGCGCTCAATCTCGCTTTTAACTTCGCCTATACCCCACTACAGTTTGGCCTGCGCAACAACTTACTGGCCAGCATCGATATCTTGCTCGTGGTAGCTACGCTAGTTTGGGCGCTGATAGCTATCTGGCCACATATGCGCTGGATCACTATTGCCAATGTGCCGTATCTGCTGTGGGGGCTATTTGCCACCGCCCTGCAACTGACCATTACGTATCTCAATTGGCGCTAAGTTTTTAAAATCTAAGTTTTAAGTAATTAATTTAATAAAGAAAGGTTTGGTATAATAGGCTTATGAAAGTAGCAATACTCGGTAGTGGTGATGTCGGCCAAGCACTGGCCAAAGCGTTTAAGTCTGAAGGCCACGACGTGCAACTCGCCACTCGCGATGTTAAGTCAGACAAGGCCAAAGCTATTAGAGATGTGCAGGGTATACAAGTGCGACCATTTGCCGAAGTAGCCGAGTGGTGTGAGCTGGCCGTACTATGCGTACTCTACACGGCGCTCGATGATGTAGTTTCGCAAATCAGAGATCATCTCAAAGACAAAGTTGTAATAGACGTAACCAACCCGCTCGATCTCTCGGCCGGTATGCCGCCGTCACTACTTATTGGTACAAATGACTCGGCTGGCGAAGAAGTGCAGCGCAAGCTACCACAAGCCAAAGTAGTTAAAGCGCTCAATAGCGTTGGTAATGGCCATATGTACAAGCCAAGTTTTGGCGAAGTGACCCCTACCATGTTTTATTGTGGCAACGACAAAGGCGCCAAAGAAGTAGTACATACCATACTACTTAGCTTTGGTTGGCAGCCAGTAGATATTGGTGATATTACCGGCAGTCGTGAGCTAGAGCCACTCTGTATACTCTGGGTTAAGTACGGCATGGCTACAAATACGTGGAATCACGCATTTACTATGCTTACGCAAGATAAATAATTATTATTAGTCTTTATACAAATCGCCAAGCGATGATAATTGCAAATATAACCGCGTAGCCCAGCCATGCGTAGCTATCGATGTTTTTACTTACCATTGCTTGCAACTTTTTGCCCCATGCACTACCACCCAAAAGTGGGCTGTTTATTCTAAGCCACGCCCAGTTCATAGTTATTACGGCGCCGTAGCAAAAGATACAAAATATACACAAGGCATTTATCACGTAGGCACTTTGCCATATGTACCAAGCCCCAAAGCCCAAGAAAAACACACTCGCACCCCACAACACCAGCCGGTAGTTTTTGTGCAAGCTACTACCGCTTAGTGCTGCAATAGCCGCACCCAAGCTAATAGCAAAAAACACAATACACATTAATGAGTTTGAGAACCCAAACACCGACGACTGCCAAGCATCGAACACACTTGAACAACTAAATACGCTATTGATATCACAGCGCAAAGCCAGCTTGGCATTTTTGGCGTATTCTATGCGCTCTATGGTTTGCACAAAAGAGGCCAGCATCCCCACAAAGGCACTCACTGAGAGTATCCACCACGGTAGGCGAAATACGTTATTTGCTTGCGGTTTTGATGTTGCCATGCTTGCTCCTTTGCTTATATATCTATTGTAGTCAAATTGCATATGTACTAGCAAGCTCACCGGGTAAGCATCGACAAGAGGCGTATAATAGATAGTAGAGGTAATAGCCATGCAAACTATCGATTTCAAAAAAGATCAAACATACAAAGCCAAACAAAATCCAGAGATAATCAAGGTACCACCTATGACATTTGTGATGGTCGATGGCCACGGAGCGCCAGAGGACAAGTCTGGCAAGCCAACAGAGTTTCAAGAAGCTTTCAATATTATTTACGGCATAGTGTATACCATTAAGTTTTGGGACAAAAAGTACACTGCCCCACCAGGCTATGCCAAGTTTACTATGCCGCCAGCCGAGGCCCTCTGGTACATGGCCGATGGTAGCGTATTTGATATGACCAAGCCAGACAAATGGAGCTGGACGCTCATGCACCGAGTGCCAGATTTTGTTACCAGCCAATACTTTGCCGAGGTAGTTAAGGCAGTTACTGAGCAAAAAGATTCAGATATATACAGCCAAGCCCGGCTCGAAGTTTTTGAAGAAGGCGAGAGTGTACAGATAATGCACATTGGCCCATATAGTGAAGAAGCCGAAGACATTGCCAAGATGCACGAGTATGCCGAGGCTCAAGGCTATGAGTTACGGGGCAAACACCACGAGTTGTATTTTGGCGACCCCCGCCGCACAGCACAAGAGAAGCTCAAGACTATTCTCCGCCGTCCAGTAGCTAAGAATCTATAAATTACCAGTTGCCAATAATTTTATTCAAAATAAAAAACTACTTTCGCAATCCTGCATATTACAAGTAAGAGAAAGTAGTTTTTTGTGTAGCTCGCTTGAGTGACCAAACCTCAAGCTATTTGCCTAATGCGTCCCCGTCGGGTCAATTGGAAGCTTTTGATATAATAACAAAAACCAAATATTATTACAAAAAATACATAACGAAAATATCTTATAACTCTGTATCTTAAAAAGTGCTATAATAAGGTCAAATAAATCTGGAGAATTCACGTGTCAGAAGACCAAAAGAAACAATTAGAAACGCAGCTCTGGAAGATTGCCAACGATCTTAGGGGCAAGATGGATGCCGATGAGTTTAGAGATTACATCTTAGGCTTTATATTCTACAAATATCTCTCTGAGAAAATGGAGCTACACGCCGACAAACTTTTGAGCTCAGACAACATTAAGTATCGCGATCTTGTTAAAGACTTAGATAAATCAAAGGAAGTGATTGAAGCCGTTAGAACCGATGCTGTAGAATCGCTCGGTTATTTTCTTAAACCCACAGAACTATTTTATTACGTTGCTGAGGGTGGTAGCACTAACGATAACCTCATAGAAGAATTGCAAAATACTCTCAATAGTATAGAGCAAAGCACAATGGGTACTGATAGCGAAGACGACTTTGACAAACTTTTCTCAGAGCTCGATCTCAACTCTTCTAAACTTGGCAAAACAGTAGCAGCCAGAAATGAATTGACTGCCAAAGTATTGCAACACTTAGACAAAATTGACTTTAGGCTAGAAGACTCAAAGGTAGATGTGCTCGGTGATGCCTATGAATATCTGATATCACAATTCGCTAGTGGTGCTGGTAAAAAAGCTGGGGAGTTTTATACGCCTCAAGAAGTATCTCAAGTACTGGCTAAGCTTGTAACCAATGGCAAAACACAGCTTAAAAATGTCTACGACCCTACTTGTGGATCTGGATCATTACTTTTGCGTGTAGCCAAAGAGGTAAAGAGTGTTGGTATGTTTTTTGGCCAAGAGCTCAATCTCACTACTTACAACCTTGCGCGTATGAATATGATCTTGCACGATGTCAATTACTCAAAATTTGATATTCGCCAAGAAGATACCCTTGAGCATCCGCAACATTTAGAGTATAAATTTGAAGCAGTGGTAGCAAATCCACCATTTTCTGCTCAGTGGTCTGCTAACCCTCTGCATTTGCAAGACGAGCGCTTTAGCCAGTATGGCAAACTCGCACCCAAGTCTAAGGCCGACTATGCTTTTATTACTCACATGATTTATCAGCTAGACGAGAACGGCACTATGACTACAGTTATGCCACACGGCACTCTCTTTCGTGGAGCAGCCGAAGGTCATATAAGAGAGTTCTTAATAAAAGAAAAGAATTATCTTGACGCAGTTATTGGGCTGCCAGCCAACCTCTTCTATGGCACAAGTATACCGGCCTGTATATTGGTTTTCAAAAAATGTCGAGAGAATCCAGAAGATGTACTTTTTATAGATGCCAGCAAACATTTTGCAAAGGGCAAGAACCAAAACAAACTACGCGAAGAAGATATTGCTAAGATTATACAGACCTATCAAGATCGCAAAACTTTAGACAAGTATAGTTACGTAGCCAAACTTAGTGAAATAGCTGAGAACGATTACAATCTCAATATACCGCGTTATGTAGATACGTTTGAGCCAGAGCCAGAGATAGATCTTGCCGAGGTTACGAGTGAGATTAAGAAGCTCGATGCTGATAGTGTAGATATAGATAATAAAATAGAGAGTTATTGTAAGGAGCTCGGCATAGATTCGCCGTTTTAGATTATGAACAAGCATGATAAAGAAGTATTGAGGTATCACAGCCTACACACAAAGAACATACTTGCCCAAGATACAGCGCTACTTCAACTATCTGTTGGTCTTATAGCTGTATTGTCTACGTTGGGTTCTAGTATATTAAAAGTAAATAAAACTCTAACATATATAGTATTTATATCTTTAGGGCTTACTATCTCGTTAGTTGTAATAGGCTATTATTTGTCAAACAAATTTTTTGTTGAAGCAAAACAAAAGATAAAACAGAATGAGCAACAACATCCAGATGAACATACAAATTATGGTTTAGAAAACATTATATTTGGAAAAATAAACAATTGGCTTAATTCGGCGCAACTAGCAACTTTTTTTATTGGTATGCTCTCTTTTGGAGCCTTGTTATTGATTTACCTAAAAGGAATTTAAAGCATGAGAAAACCCGCGCAAGAACCAAAAGAAATAGAAAAAGGTGTTGGTATACCAACGTACACTAAACCGCCTGAAGCAGACATCATTGAGCAAGAACCTGAAGAGAACAGTGATGAATAGATTAGATACAAATATCAAAAGAGTACCAAAGTTACGGTTTAAAGAATTTAGTAGTGAGTTACAGACCTTGCAGTTTGGTGACTTTCTCAAATCAATATCCTCGGGCAAGTCAAGCACAAGAAACATTTCGATGGGTAAATATTTGTTTTACGGCTCTACTGGTGTAATTGGCCATACTGATAATGCTGAATACGTAGGTAAAAAAATACTTATTGCACGTGTTGGTGCTAATGCGGGTTCGATATACTTTGCAGATGATCGGTATGCTGTTTCTGATAATACTCTAGTTGTTGAATTACAACCAGGATTAAATACAGATTTTATATTTTACTACTTGAAAAAATACAATCTAATGAGGATGGTGTTTGGATCGGGTCAACCTCTTGTCACTGGCGGGCAAATAAAAAAAATCCAAATTACAGTACCAAAGAATAACGAGCAGCATAAAATAGCCGAGTTTTTGACGAGTGTTGATGAGCGCATAGAACTGCAAGACAAAATAGTGAAGTTGTTAGAAAAATACAAAAAAGGTGTTATGCAAAAGATCTTTAGCCAACAAATACGCTTCAAAGATGAGAATGGTCAAAATTATCCTGATTGGCAAGAAAAAAGTTTTGATGTGTGTTTTCGAAGTTTAACAACAAAGCCATACCAGTTGAGCAATGCAGAAATAGTAAAATGTGGTGACTTTCCTGTTGTTGATCAAGGGAAAAGTACAATAGCCGGTTATACCAGTGACAGTAAAAAACTGTTTACGAACGGCCCAGTCATTGTATTTGGTGATCACACAACATTTTTGAAATATATAGATTTTGATTTTGTAGTAGGTGCGGATGGTACGAAGATTTTACAAGGAAAAAATGAGCATTTAAAATATTTATATTACTACCTTGAACAAAACAGGCTCGAACCAGAAGGCTACAAGCGTCACTTCAGCATTTTAAAGAATTTAAAACTACAGATTCCTATAGTAGCGGAGCAACAAAAAATAGCTGATTTCTTAACCACCATTGATGACAAAATTCAGCAAGAAAAAAACAAACTAAAACAAGCCAAGCAATTCAAAAAAGCATTACTCCAAAGGATGTTTGTATGAATATTGATGTATTTAGACAACACTTAGAAAGTAAAGAAAATCTAACAGATTTAGAGAAGATTAGTCTAGGTGCGCTAAATGATACTAAGTTTTTAGAACAGACAACGAATCTTATCTTTTTGAAGAGTCTAGTGAATCAAGAGAATGTTTTTAATAATCCACAAAGCTACGATAGCCCAGACAATGAGTTTTATATGCTAGCGTTAACTGAGATAACAAATATTTATCGCGGTTACTTGTATGATACAAAAGGCAAGTATACTAGCATTAAAAGCGATGTTGATGAAATCAATAAATCATTAGCTACTGCAAAAACTGATATAGAAAACATAGAAAGTGTTAGTAAAGTAATATCTGGTGAGAAAGTTCTATCGGTATATGCAAAAGAATTTAAAAAAAGATCCAAGGGTTATTTAAGAGCTGCAAAGAGATGGCAGAAATGGCTAATATGGAGCTATATTGTACTATCAGTCGTTGTTGTATTAGCTTTTACTATGCCGCTTGTAAACTCAAATATTCTAAACAGGATCATTTCTCAGGATTTAAAAATTTACCCTCAAATTGCAATTCTTTTATTTAAGGCCTTGATTATACTTGCTGCAGTTCAGCTATCCAGATTCTTTACTAAGAATTATAACGCAAGCATGCATTTGTATCATCAAACCTTACACAAGTATGATGTATTGAGATCACTACAAGGCATATATAATACAATTAGTAACGAAAACCTTGAGGCTAGAGATGAGCTTATTAAGGCAGCAGCCATTATTGCATTTCAAAATATCGAGAGCGGTTATATCACGGTTAAAGAAGGGGCTGGTGGTGCAGAAGGACATATTGACGCAATATTAAGTAGTGTATTTAAGGTTAAATAATGACAACACAATCTGAACAAGCACTCGAGAATAGCCTTATAAAACAACTGGTAGCGATGAAGCGCTACGAGCGGGTTGTGGTGCGCAATGAGCAAGAGCTGCAAAACAATCTCAAGGCTCAACTAGAAAAGCACAACGGTACAACATTTAGTGACAAAGAATTTGAGCGCATACTTATACACCTAAACCGTGGTAATGTGTTTGATAGAGCCAAGATACTACGAGACAAGATGAGCTTGGTGCGTGATGACGGCAAAACAGCATATGTGCAGTTCTTAAACACCAAAGAGTGGTGTCAAAATGAGTTTCAGGTAGCTAACCAAGTAATGGTAGAGGGTAGCTATAAAAATCGCTATGACGTGACAATGCTCATCAATGGCTTGCCACTAGTGCAAATAGAGCTCAAACGCAGAGGGCTCGAGCTCAAAGAAGCGTTTAATCAAGTCAATCGTTATCACAGACATAGCTACCACAGCGGCGTAGGATTGTTTCAATACATACAAATGTTTGTCATAAGTAATGGCGTAAATACAAAGTACTATGCCAACAACCGCAAGCAGTCATATAAGCAAACATTCTTTTGGGCAGATGTAGAAAATAAAAATATCACTAAGCTCGATGATTTTACAAAAGTATTCTTAGAGCCATGTCATTTAGCCAAGATGATATGTAAATACACCGTACTAGCTGAGACAGACCAAGTGCTGATGGTGCTGCGGCCATATCAATACTATGCAGTTGAGAAAATAATAGAGCGAGTCAAAAACTCTAGCAAAAATGGCTATATATGGCACACTACGGGCTCTGGTAAAACCCTAACTTCGTTTAAGACTAGCCAGATATTGGTAGACTTGCCAGAAATACATAAAGTGGTGTTTGTGGTAGACCGTAACGATCTCGACTACCAAACCATAAAAGAATTCAACTCTTTCAAAGAGGGTAGTGTAGATGGTACCGATGACACTCGAATGCTCGTCAAGCAATTTGCTGGCGAGAGTAAGCTCATAGTAACAACCATACAAAAGCTCAACAACGCGATCTCAAACGCACGACACCTCTCTACTATGGAAAAGCTCAAAGACAAAAAAATAGTATTTATATTTGATGAGTGTCACCGTAGTCAATTTGGTGCAACTCACAAAAAAATAACTGAATTCTTTACTAACAAACAAATGTTTGGCTTCACCGGTACACCAATACTTGCCGAGAATGCTAGCGGTAGCGGCGCCAATAAACGTACTACAAAAGATCTTTTTGGCGACTGTCTGCACAAGTACGTAATAACCGATGCCATAAAAGACGAGAATGTGCTCAAATTCTCTGTGGAGTATGTAGGTAAGTACAAGCAAAAAGAAGGTAGTAATAACGACATAGATATCGACGTAGAAGGCATAGACGTAAAAGAATTGATGGAGTCACCGAAACGTATTGAGAAGATTGCAGGCTATATTGTGGCTAATCACAATCGCAAAACGCACTCACGTGATTTTACGGCGATATTTTGTGTGAGTAGCGTAGATGTACTTACAAAATACTATGATATTTTCAAGGCCCAAAAAGATGCTGGTAAGCATAACTTAAAAATTGCTACTATATTTAGCTACACCGCAAATGAAGAAGACAAAGATGCTGATGGTATACTCGATAGTGATTTGCACATTGAAGGCGGCGGCCCAGTTAACCAACACAGCAGAGATAAGCTCGAGAGCTACATTGGTGATTACAATAAAATGTTTGGTACCAACTTTACTACCCGCGACAGCAAGAGCTTTTATAACTATTACCGCGATATTGCCAAGAAAGTTAAAGACCGAGAAATAGATATTTTGCTAGTGGTAAATATGTTCTTGACTGGTTTTGATAGTAAGACACTCAATACGCTCTATGTAGATAAGAATTTGCGATTCCATGGGCTCATACAGGCATATTCGCGTACCAATAGAATATTAAATGAGCAAAAATCACAGGGTAATATTGTGGTATTTAGAAACCTCAAAAAAGCTACCGACGATGCAATAGCTCTGTATAGC
>CAZEIU010000008.1:0-9192 GCA_964512085.1 uncultured Candidatus Saccharibacteria bacterium | reverse complement strand
AGCAACAAAGATGCTAAAGAAATAATATTCATAAAACCCTATGAGCAATATGTGGGAGAGTTTAATGCAGCACTTGCTGAACTGAATAAACTTGTTGATAAGCCAAGCGAAGTTGACAACTTGGTTGGTGAAGAACAGCAGTTGCTATTTGTGACTAATTTTCGCGAATTACTAAGGCTTAAGAATGTCCTAGAATCATTCGCAGATTTTACATTTGCCGATATTTATATAGAAGAGCAAGAGTTTGAAGATTTCAAAAGTAAATACTTAGATATTTACAAAAGAGTTGAAGCAGAACGCGAGCTTGAGAAGGTATCTATACTAGAAGACGTAGATTTTAACCTTGAGTTAATTCGCAGAGACGATATAAATGTTGATTACATATTGCGACTTATTGCCAGAATGGTAGATTCTACAGAGGAAGAAAAGAAGAATATTAATAACTCAATAATGAATATTTTGGCTGGCGACCCAGAGCTGCGTAGTAAAAGAGAACTAATTGAGAAATTCATAAAAGGCACAGTACCAAAGATAGATGACAGCGATAAGGTTGAAAGCGAGTTTGATGACTTTTGGCAAAAAGAAAAAATAGCTGCGTTTGAGCAAATGTGCAAAGAAGAGAATATCAAACCAGAACAAATGCAACAACTTATAGACGAGTACTTGTTTACTGGACTTAAGCCAAGACGTGACGAAATAGTAGGCACACTAAAAGAGCAACCTAAGATACTAGAGCGCGATACTGTGTTTAAGCGAGTCTCTAAAAAGTTTGGCGAGTTTATAGATACATTTATCGAAAAGGTATAGTTACATGGGAAATAATAAAAATAAACTAAATAATAATAAAAAGTTTCCATCAATTGGTATGGCAATAGTCTATCTAATAAGTTTTACTATGCTCGGGGGACTTGCTACAGCCATATTGTATGTACTAGCAGAAATACCAGACAGGCTCTTCTCGATTGATGTGGTACCTAGGGTAATTGCGTTCACAATCTTTGGTGGTCTAATATATTGGGGATGGTATTGGATAAAAAATAATATGTTAAATGATGACTGGGAAGACAATGACTAAGAAATTAATTAAACTTGTTAATACAAAAGGCAAATCAAACAAAAAGGTTTATAGGGAACTTAAAGACGGTCTAGACCAACACGATGATTCAAAACAAGGGTTTGACGCCGATACATTGCGCAAAGATTACAAGTCACGGTATGGTATAGACTTACCAATAACTGGCGGCCTTAGTGAGTCCGAAGAACGAGCAATTGTAATATTAGATAAAAGAGATTCTTATGCAATTCAAGTAGAATATGCAATATTGAAGTTCTTTGCGGACTCTAGGGGATGTGATTATGAAATAGTAGAGAGAATTTGTTATTCTAAAAATGATAAGAAAATTGAAAAATTTAGAATAGCGTGGAGTGATGATAATCTCAACTATTATAATTACTACTTTGATATTACGGCATCAAACGAAAGAGCTAAAGAAAATACAAACGCTAACACCGAGATCACTTTTGTTCCCAAACTAACTCCCTATATGAAAGATGTATTAAAGAGAAGAAAAAACTCTTAAATTGAATGTTCGTATAGTTTTTGGTAAGATTAATACAAAGATATTTTTTTGTAGAAAAAGGAGTGGGAGTACATGAAAGAAATAATTTGCCCTAATTGCAAAAAAGCCTTTAAGCTCGATGAGGCTGATTTTGCCAACATACTCAAGCAAGTGCGTGATGGTGAGTTTGAGAAAGAATTGCACGACCGCCTAGAACTCTACGAGCAAGACAAACAGAGTGCCATAAAACTAGCCGAGGCCAAAGCCAAGGCCGAGCTGCAAGCCGAGACTGCCCAAAAAGATGCCGAGATAGCCAAGCTCAAAACCTCGCTAGAGGCAACTGAGACAGAAAAAAAGCTCTCTATAGCCGAGGCGGTAAGCAAGATAGAAAAAGAACGCAACCGGCTGCAAAGTGAACTGCAAATAAAAGACACCCGTGCTCAGCTACTGGTGGCCTCGCAAAAAGCCAAGTTTGAGTCTGAGCTAAAAAGCAAAGACGAGATGATAGCTTACTATAAGGATATGAAGGCCAAGCTGAGTACCAAAATGGTGGGCGAGAGCTTAGAGCAGCACTGCGAGACAGAGTTTAATAAGTTGAGGGCTACGGCATTTAAAAACGCGTATTTCGAAAAAGATAACGATGCTAGTAGCGGCAGTAAGGGCGACTACATATATCGCGAAACCGACGAGGCTGGTAACGAAATAATATCAATTATGTTTGAGATGAAAAACGAGGGCGACGAGACTGCTACCAAAAAGCGCAATGAAGATTTCTTAAAAGAGCTCGACAAAGATCGTAACGAAAAGAATTGCGAGTACGCGGTGTTGGTGTCGCTACTTGAGTCTGATAGCGAGCTATACAATACCGGCATAGTAGACAAGTCTCACGCTTACCCCAAAATGTACGTGGTACGCCCGCAGTTTTTTATACCCATCATTACACTCTTGCGCAACGCTGCGCTCAACTCTATGAAATACAAATCTGAGCTGGCGCTAGTAAAAGCCCAAAACGTAGATATCACTAACTTTGAGGACAACGTAAATAAGTTCAAAGAAGGCTTTGCCCGCAACTACGAGCTGGCGAGTAGAAAGTTTCAGACTGCCATTGCCGAGATAGACAAAACAATCGATCACTTGCAAAAAACCAAAGAGAACTTATTGCGCTCAGAAGACAACCTGCGCCTCGCTAATCAAAAAGCCGAAGACCTAAGCATAAAACGCCTAACACGTGGCAACCCTACTATGGCCCAAAAGTTTGATGAGCTCAATAAAACCAAAGAGTAAAAAAATAGGGTACCTTGTGTCAAAAACATATGAAATGTTTTTGTGACCAAGATACCCATAATACACACTCAACTATACTCAACCGAATGTTGCATTGAAAAATTCGGTAATACTTACTAAGGTCCACAGTATGGCGAGCAAAGGAGCAACCTTGTAGTTTAGTTTTACACCCATCCTATTACCAGAATAGATTGCGGTAGTTGTAGTGGCATAAGCAATTGCCGATAACAGTGCTAATACACCAGTTACAAAGTGGCTACTAGCTGACGGCTCAAATACAAACCAGTAAGCGGTCATTTGAACTGCCGAGGTAAGCCCAGAAAGACTTGCAATAGAAGATATCACTGTCACATAGTCTTTATATCGCTGGTTCATTTTGTACGACCTCTCTGTGCTTTGCGTTTGGAAAGTGCTCGCAATATAATACCAAAAAATGCACTGTAAGTCAATGTATTTTACAGGTTGTGTGAATGAAGCGTTTTGATTGGTATAATAAAAAAGTATTGCGATGGTACAAGCATTATTCTGACGTCGGGGTGTGGCGCAGTTGGCTAGCGCGTGCGGCTGGGGGCCGTAAGGTCGCAGGTTCAAGTCCTGTCACCCCGACCAATTAAAGATACCCACGAATGTGGGTGTTTTTAATTGGATGATTGTCTTGAACCTGCGAAATTTAGCTCTGCTAAATTGCAGGTTAGCCTGGACGTAGCCCAGGCGCTGTCCTTTTCTACCCGACAAATTAAAAATAGTATAATAAGTATTATGAAAAAACTAATTCTAGCTATAATACTGAGCATTGGGGTAGTTGCTATTGCATACGGCATATACTTTTATTTTAATGACAGCAATTATTCGGTTTATACTATAGACAAAAGCAACGTTTGTTATGGGGATTTTAGATCCACGGCTAGCGACATAGACACCAAGACTGTAAAAGTAAGAAAAACGGGCGAGACCGAGTTTGTAGCTAAGGCCAAAGCTAATAATTGGTGTATTGAAAAAATAAAATAACAAAGTATGTATAAATTTAAAGCTAAGGTATTGGTATACTCAGGTGAGGCGGCGTGGTATTTTGTAAACTTGCCCAAAGAACTAACCGAGCAAATAGACTTTGAGTTTGGTGATTTAAAAGCTGGTTTTGGCTCTTTGCCGGTAGAAGTGAGAGTAGGCCAAACCAAGTGGCAAACCTCGATTTTTCCAGACACCAAAAAAGGATGCTATATGTTGTCGCTTAAGGCCAGTGTACGAAAGGCTGAGAATATAAATGACGGTAGTATTGTAGCTGTGGAACTAAGTATAAGAAAATAAAAACCCACAATAATTGTGGGTAATATACTTACTCTGCAAGAGCTTTAAGTCGATCAATCTGACCTTCAAAGGCCGTACGTGCCTCAATAAAGCCAATAGCAACATCTAGAATGTCTTGTGGTACCTCAATCTCTTTTATGAACTTGGCGTCTTCTTCGGCCGCTGCGTCAAAGCCCCAATGAGCATGCATAAAATCTGAATTGGGTTGAAAAGAAATCACCAACGGTTTGCTAGCACCAATATCGACTACAAGTCTGTAGGTAGTGCTTCCGCCGCCATGGTTCCAATCGAGTACACTCTCGTAAGTAGTTTGAGTATAGAGTTTGGCTTGCACAATATTCTCCTGTCTCGAAATGTACAATGAACTTACTTTTTATACTCTTAAGATATCTTTTTGTCAATTGCTGATATTTACTTAGTATCTCTTAATATTGACAATATAAAGCTTATATATTAAAATAGTGCAGTCATTGCTTCACTAACCAACCATCGACCAGAAAGGTCGCAAGTGAACAAAAGAGCACCTTCTGTTATTGCACTACTACTTTGTATTGCGTTTTTGGTTTCGGCTTGCTCATCGGGCCCCGAGCAGTCGGCAGATACCGAGCACGAGCAGAATATTGGAGTACTCAACAACGATCTCGATGGTGGTAACTTTGCTATCAACACCACTCTAGATAGTGGTACCTCTGCTCCAATTGAACTGCGCATGGTTTACTCTACCGATTACAACATCGATTCGTGGCGTATTACTGATAGTAAGACACTAAAGATTCGTGTTGAACTGGTGCGAGCTCCTGAGACGGTACAGGTATTTGTAGAGCACATGCATGCCGATGTAAACATTCAGGCCACTCAAGCCGAGATTGATGGTCTTAAGCAAGATTCGATGGATGATTATCTACATTCGGGTGATCAGCCGGGGTTCTTGATTACCCGTGAGTTTCCATACGAAGAGGAGTTTTCGGTAGATGGCTACTCAGAGACGCTTATTGACGGATGGATTTTTCAGAATGGTCAGTATGGCCGAGGTGAGATCGAGCAAGAACGCTTGACCGAGTGCAACCTGCGCGAGCTTGGCGCTCGGTATAATCAATTTACGCTGGTCTATGACATCACTATTGGTACGGCAGATACTGGTTACCACAAGCGCGTTGTTACCAATCAGCTTAGAGTGCCCATTAGTACACAGGGCTGTTAATTATTACGCTCCGACATGTTCGGAGCTTTTTATATAGACATATGTAAAATATTGCTATATTATATTGCCCAGTACCTTTACTCAACATAGGCGAGCGGGAGAAGAAATGGACAACGACGAACAACAGCTACGTGATGATATGCGGGATGTTTATAGTGCGCTAAATAAAAAGCTAGATAGAAACGGTGAATTATTATCAATTTTAGTACTTACTAGTGTTGGTGGTTGGCTTTGTCTTTTGATTGCTTGTATTATTTTTTCAATTTCTTACTATACGAATAATTACACGCTTGCCAACCCCGACACTGGAGATCTACTGGCCGATGTTATGAAAGCCGTCTTACTTATGCCTATTATAGTTTTGATAACCCTCTTAAGTATTATGCAATATATGAGGTTTTCTAAGCTCGATAAAAAGAAAGAGACTTATATCAATCGCTACCCCTGGCTGGCTGACTAACGATTATTTATTGCTCGAGAATTAATCTCGAGCTTTTTATTTATAGCCAAATTGATTCTTTTGCCCTATAATAGCTTTCAGTCTAAACGCACCTACCAAAGGGGGGTCATTGTGAGAGGCGCCAAGTACCGGCCAACTCCAACCGAGGTTGAAGCCAAGTGGGATTTTGAGAGGTCTAACTCTGATCTAAATGCTTTTTATTTGTTTAGTTTTATAATGACTTTAGTGATGATTGCATTTAGCGTTGTGCTATTGAGCCTGTATATAAGCAACCAAGATAAGTTTTTTGAGACATATTATTTGGTAGTTGTTTTGTATGGAGCGGCATTGATTATTTTAGGAGTCTGTATTGCTATTACCATTAAGCTTTATTTTAAGACCAAACTTTACAGAGAAATCGTAAATAACAAAAAATACATCACACAGCATGGTACATTTTGGGGAGGCATCTGACATGACTTCGGGACAAACCAAATACGAAGAGTTTAAGGCACGATTTAGAGCTATGAGCGATGAAGAGCTAAAAGAGACTAAGCGAAATAGCATGAATACCCCCGGCTGGGTAACTACACGCGGAGCCTATGAGCTGGCTTTAAAAAACGAACTTGAACGCCGTGGTATAAAAGTTGTTTAATAATATCCTTCTAAGTGAACTTAGGAGGATTTTTTATACCGAAGTTGTGACAACGTTGCTACGGTCCTTAACTACGTAGGCTACAATTATTGCTAGCGGAAAGAAAAATAGGCTGAATATAAAGTAGCCAATAAAGCTGTGGCCTTTGCGCCCGGCAACTCTAGCTGGCCAAAAAGCAATTGCTATCCAAATAAGTCCGGCTATTACCCAATAAAATGCTTGAAAGAGATTCATAATAATACTCCATTTTTAATTGTACTATTCCCTATTATACTCTTGTAGCAAAGAGTTGTCTTGATAGATGCTACAATACTTAATAATGAAAGATAAGATTTTTAAAGACAAAAACGGACAAGTGGTGTTGTTTCAGTGGCCAAATGTACCGCTTATAGCATGGGGCGTTTTTTTGGTACTGAGCCGACTTGTAGCTAGAGAACCATACCATGCAATATTTGAATGGCTGTCGTTTATTGGCATTGTGGTGTGGGCAGGGCTTGAGATAGTCTACGGCGTCAACTATTTTCGTAGAGCCATTGGCCTACTCGTATTTGTTATAGTAGTTGGTTCTAAACTAATGCATTTATATCTCAAATAATAAGTCTGAAATAAAATAAAAACTCCCACCGCTAGGTGAGAGAGTATTGGTATCTAATTAGAGGTTTCAAAACGAGCAATATCTTGCCTTAGCTCGTGAAGTGCAGCCCTGTCTTCTAGAGAGAGCTCTTCTTCTGGCATAAGTTCGGGTGTCAAAACCCGCACATATTCTATATCTCCATTATCACCCAAGCTATTGAATGAATAATTGTGCTTAATAGTCTGAGCAATGTTGTGTTTGTGAAAATAGTTGACAATGGCAATTACCACAAAGACAAAAACCACAAATGCAACTACTGACGACAAAAACTCAAAAAACATATTTATATAAGTAGAGTCGAGATTTTGCCAGTATGGTGCGAGATTCATATTACCCCCCTGTGCTAAGGTGCAATGCCTTGTGGCTAAATATTAATATAAAAATATACGTGGGTCAATATAAAAATCCCACACTTGCCAGCGAGGGATTAAATCTTAATTATTCGTATTCTTCTTCTCCTCCATAATCTTCATTGTAATTGGATTTGTGCCAAAAATTGTCTTTAAGGTCCCTGGGGGTTATTAGCCAAGTAATAAATTTAATTACTAGGTATCCAACAAAGAATGTTGCAAACAAAATACCAACAATGATCGCAAATGGCCACAAGATTGCAAAGAAAATTAGATAAAAAACTTTACCGCTATATTCTGATTGGTCTGCTACCGCGCCCCAAGAGTTGTTCTTGATATCACGTCGTATGTATACTAATCCAGCAATAATAATGGTAATACTCACTAGTACCCATAGCCACGGATGTTCTACTAAGTATTCCATGCAAGACCTTTCTGTTTGAGGTGCAATATATGATACTTTACATTATTAATAACAATTTGTCAATAAAAAACCTTTCCGGTTAGGGTAAGGCAATAATATTTATGAAGAATTGGCTATAATTTTTTACTTAACGTATTCTTCTTTTGAAGAAATTGGAAATGAAATTTTCTTAAATAAGCTTACTTTTACACTTATAAAGTAAGATATGTCCTATCTATTGGGCGAAAAATCAGGTATAATAGACTTACTAAAAGAGGAGTTTTAGATGTCCGCATATATTACCACGACCCACCCCTTTGACGAACAGTTGAGCGAAACTGTCGAAAAAACAAAGTACTCACAAATAAAAAAAGCGATAATTCGTGTGCTTGGCACTCACAAAGAAGTTAGCTTTATCAAACTAATAGAAGACGTGCGCACTCAACTAGTAGATACTTTTGAAGGCTCTATAAGCTGGTATGTAAGTGCTGTTAAGCTCGATCTTGAAGCACGCAAAAAAATTGTCTGCGTGCGTGCCGGCGATGGCCAACACATTAGCCTCAATGCGGGCAACCTAAGCAAGCGCTCACTAGCCAAATATCTTAGCTAAAAAGCTGCAACAATAAAGCTGTTGACTTCTAAGCTGTTTTTAAGGTACAATTACTTTTAGATTGATAGTTGATCTAAAAAAATAAAACCAACAAGAAGCTCTACTTATTAAATGACACATGTAGGTAGTTGATTCTGGTCTATTTTTTTGGTTTGTAAACGTCAATTGTAAATTGATATGTTGAATGTGTCAGTCAAGAATGTAAATAAATTTTATTTACAAGGGCGACCTTGTAAATTTCTTTGAGAACGATAACGAACCAAAAGTTCAGTTTCGAACTCTTTTTGACTGTTTTTTAAAACAGTTTTTGATGAAAGGTTTCCTTTCATTTTTTGGAGAGTTTGATCCTGGCTCAGGATTAACGCTGGCGGTATGCCTAATACATGCAAGTCGAACGAATTTTTTAGTATTTAGACTTTAGATATTGGAATTTAGTAGCTTAGTAATAAGTCTTCTAACTTCCAGCAACTAAGATCTAAGTGGCTAAATTATTAGTGGCGGACGGGTGAGTAACACGTTGGAACCTGCCCCGAAGTGGGGGATAAGCCGCCGAAAGGTGGTCTAATACCCCATAATATCCATCTCGTATGGATTAAAGATTTATCGCTTCGGGAGGGGCCTGCGTCCGATTAGCTAGTTGGTGTGGTAAAAGCGCACCAAGGCGACGATCGGTAGCTGGTTTGAGAGGATGACCAGTCACACTGGGACTGAGATACGGCCCAGACTCCTACGGGAGGCAGCAGTAAGGAATC
>CAZEIU010000007.1:28096-29343 GCA_964512085.1 uncultured Candidatus Saccharibacteria bacterium | reverse complement strand
GCTGTTATAATACAAATATGAACGACATTAACGACAAGAATATTACCTCAATCGACAAAGAGAATATATTTGATACTATCGACACGCAACCCAATCAGCTTAGGCAAAACTTTGCCGACACCATGCGTGAGAATATAACTGCTCAAGACGGAGAAGGCATAAAAAGCGTTGTCTTTGTAGGTATGGGCGGATCGGCTTTGGCTGGAGATATTGTTAAAAATTGGCTCCAAAACAGGCTCTTAATGCCTTTTGAGGTAATAAGAAGCAGTAAATTGCCTGCCAATACCGATAATCACACACTCGTAATAGTATCGAGCTACTCGGGTAATACTGCCGAAACCTTGAGTGCATTGGGTGAAGCTACTAAGTACAACGCCAAAATTATAGGCATAGGCAATGGCGGTAAATTGCAACAGCTTTGCCAAAGCCACAACCTTACATATCTACAATTACCAAGTGTAAGCCAGCCCAGATTGGCTGTTTTTGCTAGTCTAAAGGCTCTTGCTTGTGTACTCGAAGACACCAAAATTGTAAATGGCGACTTAAGACGCGAGTTGCAAGACACTGCCGACTTTTTAGATACTGCCAAATTAGCTTGGTCTACAGATAAACAAAATGACAACTTAGCTCAAGACACCGCAAAGCAATTGGCCGGTAAACCAACTCTTATCTATGCTAGTTCTAACCTATGGAGCGCTGCATATAAGCTAAAGATAAGTATTAACGAAAACGCCAAGCAAATGGCTTTTGCTGACACTTTCTCAGAGCTTGATCACAACGAAATAGAAGGCTGGACAGCCAAGAACAATGGAGAATTTGGTGTAGTAGTACTAGAAAGCACTCTCGATAACAATGAAGCTAAGGTACGTATTAATTTAAGTAGCAAGATAATGAAGTCACAAAATTTTAATCCAATAAAAATTACTGCCGAAGGGGCTAATTTGGTTCAGCAGATACTTTATTGTATTCTTTTTGGCGACTTTGTAAGCGCTTATATGGCTATTATTAACGGTCAAGACCCGACCAAAGTAGAGCTAATAGAAGAGTTTAAGAAAGATCTAGATAACTCTCTCAACTGAAGTAACTATTGCTAAATATGGCAATTTGTGATAAAAATACATATGTTATTGCAAGCATGCAATAAGGGCACCTAGAAAACCAGCAAAGGAACCAGTCGTGAGCGACACTGCGCCTCAAATTGGTGATAAATTAACCAAAGGTCTTGGTGCAGGTGCAGATCCAGAAAT
>CAZEIU010000007.1:0-28086 GCA_964512085.1 uncultured Candidatus Saccharibacteria bacterium | reverse complement strand
ATCCGTAGAGATATGTTTGAGGTAGGCGAAGATGCGCAGCTACCAGAAAAAGTTAAAATTTGCGCTGTAGTAGACGGTCCAAACGCCGATTCTACCTTAGGCAGAATTTTGGGTAGAGGGCCAGAACTAGATGACCGACCAGATCATAACGTCTTATATAGATGGATAGTTGGCGATGCTTTAGGTCGTGGAGAGCCCATCGAACGCCTGCAAGACTTTGCCTATAAAGTCGACGTTAAAGCATGTTTCTTTTTGAATGCTTCAACTGGCACTCTACAGCCAATTACAGCTTTTGCGAACTATTTGGCTGGTAATACCTTTTGGGATTCTGGAGTAAAGTACACTGGCAATCAAGTAAGATATGACCAAAGAGACCCAGATGATGAAAGAATTGATATTGATCCTGATATGCTAGATTATATCGATAAGCATGCGCCAGAAGATCCAGCTAATTCATACTTCTATATCATGAGTAATGATTTTAGAAACATCGCTGATAAATCAATTGAGCTAGCAAGCGAGGGCCATGTAGTAACTATTGTTTGCTACTCTGATCTAGTGGTAACTGGCAGAGTTAGAGACGCCGGCGTGAGAATTGTAGACTATCGAGATATTGAAGGCATATTTAAGCCTGGACACATTCCGCCAAGGCTAGTAAATTTAGAAGCGATGAAACCTGGCGATATTAGATATTTTCCATCTATATATCGTCATAAAATGCTAAACCCAACCTAACAAGTTGGGTTTTTTATAATCTTAAGTTATATAATTATAAGTATCACTTAAGGAGAGGTGGCCGAGTGGCTGAAGGCGCACGCTTGGAAAGCGTGTGGGCAAGCAATTGTCTCGCGGGTTCGAATCCCGCCCTCTCCGCCACGTCGTGAATATACTTTTACTTACGTGAATCAATGCAAAAAATAATTCACTTCAGTAATGATATATTCACTCCTTATCAAACAAAAATATTAATTTTTGTTTGTACTGCTAGAATAAAAAGCGTCACCATCCCGCCCTATCCTAAGCGCTGTAAACATCGGCGAGTACATTGGCGTTTTGTCGTTGTTTATTTGGTATAGCGAGCTTACATTAGTAAAATGATATATATGGCTATACAAAAATGGAAAAAACTTTCACAAAAAGAGTTTAAAGGCTCGTACAAAACGTTTTTAACTAAAGAGTTTGAGTTGCCAAATGGTAGCAAACACAGCTTTGATATATGGTATCTCAAGAATGGTTTTATAGGCGTCTTTGCGCTCACCAAAGACCTAGAAGTAATAACAGCAACATCGTATAGGCCGGGGCCAGAGATGATATTGCAAGAGATGCCTTTTGGTATCGTAGACGATGGCGAAACGACCAAGCAGGCAGCTATAAGAGAGCTATTAGAAGAAACCGGTTATCAGCCAACAAAGACCATTATGCTAGGTGAAAATATAGCTTGGATGCCGTACGCCGATGGTATGGGTAATTATTTCTTAGCCTTAGATTGCAAACTAGTGTCCAAACAAAAGCTAGACGATGCCGAAGACATAAATGTAGAGCTAATACCACTTAAAACATATGTAAAAGAAGTATTGCGCAAAGGCAAAACCAGCCATAGTGAGTGTGGTTGGTTGGCGATCGATTACCTTTTGCAAAACAAAATAATTAATTTGGACGATATAAGCTAGAATGCTATTACAAATTATTATTTTACAAGTTGTAGCATTAATATTGGCAGTTTTTTTGGTATTTGCCTACGATCATATATTTGTAGCCAAAACACCGTTTATTAGTTTAGAAAAAAGCACCATTAATGAAATTATTAAAGGTCTCAAGCTCAAACCTAATGAAAAGTTTTATGAGCTAGGTTGTGGCGATGGTAGGGTGTTAATAATTGCCAACCAAATACAGCCAAAAGCTAGCTTTGTAGGCATAGAGAAAGCGCTGTTTCCTTACATTCTAGCCAAGATAAAAACGCACAGCATTCAAAATATACAAATTAAGCTAGGTGACATTCAAAAGTTGGATTTTACTGACGCAAAGGTTGTCTTTGTATATCTAATGCCCAATCTTATAGAAGCGATTAAGCCTGCCCTAATGCAGGTAATTAAAAATGGTGGGCGAGTAGTGGCTGTAGAGTTCGGGCTAGACAGTATTAAGCCCACAAAAACCTACACGCTTACTAATCAATCAAGGCATGCTAGTAAATGGTATTTATATAGTTAAGTTATTTTTTGGCAACCGCTAAGACCCAGACTTTTTTGGCACCAGCATTTTTTAAGACCTTAGTGCATTCATTCACTGTTGCGCCAGTGGTAATAACATCGTCTATAAGTAATATATTTTGATTAGTACAAGCTCTTTGCAATATAAAATTATCGGCTACTACAGCGAATCGTTGTTGCCTATCAAGACCAATTTGATCGACATGACTAATTCTTATGAGCTTTTGCGATATTGGTATATGGAGTACTTTTGAAACCTGCTTAGCTATTAGTTTAGATTGATTATAACCTCTTTTACGCTGTGTCTTGCCCGTAGAAGGCACAAAACAAATACAGTCAAAATGTATTTGCGGTACAAAATCTGCAATCTGTTCGGCCAAAAACTTCGCCATATCGACGTTAGAGTAATACTTAAGCTGATAAATACTCTCTTTGACTATATCTTGCAAACGATAAGGGATAGTGGCACCCAGTAAATAAGATTTACGGCGACAATTAGAGCAGGTTTTGCCGTCATCATTTAGCTTATTACACAAAAAACACGCCGATTTGCGCAAAGCAGTAGTATTTTGCCAACACTCACTGCACATTACTTTGCCCTCTTTGTTACAAACCAAACACTTGGGCGGGCTAATAATATTAATAATGCTTGATAATATCATTTACTTGCACTCACACTCTTATCTGGCTATAATAAATAGCAAGCAAGAAAAGAGCAAACATAAGGAGTAATTTTTTATGGCACGTAAAAACAATGCAGTTGATCAAGAAATTTTAGAAGATGATTTTTTAGAAGAAGAGCAAACTTCAAACGAAGAGTGGATGAATGAAGAAGAATTTGAAGGCCAATTGGCAGTCGATGTTTTTCAAACAAAAGACACTATTGTTATTAAAGCCCCAATTGCTGGTGTAAAGCCAGAAGATATTGATGTAGCTATTTCTGAAGATGTAGTGACTATAAGAGGTGACCGCAAAGAAGAAAGAACTATCGAGAAAGATCAGTACTATGTACAAGAGTGTTTCTGGGGTAGCTTTAGCCGATCGGTAATATTACCTACCTCGACAGTCGCCGAAAAAGCCAATGCAAGCCTAAAAGACGGCGTACTGACCATTGAGATTCCAAAGGTAGTACCAGAAGACAAGGTTAAGAAGATAAAAGTAAAACCAGTTTAATTAGCTAAAACTAAAATCAACAAAAAAGCAGCCATTATTGGTTGCTTTTTTGTATCTCGACAGTTACTTTTACAGCCGTATTATTAACCGCCGTTTGGGCATCTAGACCCAATAAATAAGAGTTGAGCATATCAACAAAATCAGCATTAACAGCATAATTTACACCTTTGTACCAACTCTTAGCCGTAACCGACTGTTTGGCAAATGAGTTCAAGTCTTTATCGTTAAGCTGCTCTTTTATAAGATCTTTGCGCGATGCTGGCCAAAAGCTTTGAATAGAAAACTGTCGTTGAGCAGTTTTACTAGTTGCAAACCCCCAAAAATCCCAAGCAATCTCGCTGTATTGAGTGTTTTTACCCACTCCGCCGCTTAAGATTACTCCATAGTTTACGGGACTACTAGGGTTGGTTTGGGGGAGTGGTGCAAACCCTAACTGCATATTAGAGTTGAGGGTAGCTACTTGTTTGGCAGCCATAGGGTAATCAACAATAAGTGCGGTTTTGTTTTGAGACAAAGCATTTATACTACTCCCCAAATTATCACTCCAGCTATAATTTTGTTTGGTGGGTTGAGCAAAACTAGCATAGAACGCCACGGCTTTGGCCGATGGCTGATAGCCATCGCTCTGTTGTAACTGAAAAGTTGCTTGAGTAGGCGGGTCGTTGGTCATACTCGCCCCATTTTGCATCATAAGCACACTAATAATGTCTGGGTAATTACGGATAGCAGAAGTACCTAGAGCTACACCAGAAGAGTACAAGTTTTGACCGTCTTTTTTTCTTAAAGCATCATTGGTCTTTTGAAACTCATCCCATGTAGTTGGAGGTGTTGTAATACTAGCTTGGCTAAATCTATCTTTGTTATAGATCATGCCAAGAGTAGCTAAGCCCAAAGGGGCGCCATAGATAGAATTATTGGACACTAATTGCTGAGAAGCGAATGGGCTAAATGTATCTGAGTATTGCTTAATTGTAAATATACTCTCGGGCGCTGTAGCTAACGCACTTTTATATAGCGGCAACCCGTCATTTCGATAAACAAAAAGGTCTGGCAGGGTAGAGGTTTTGGTGGCGTCTAATAATTTTGCTTGATAACTCGCGGTATCGATATATTCAGTTTCAAAAGTTACGCTCGGATGAATCTTTCTAAACTCATCAATAGTAGAATCTAAGTTATTCTTTTCGTCTGTAGGCAACCAGAGCTTAAGTGTTATTGGGCTAGTGGGATAAGTTACGCCGGTCTTATAGTCGGTAAAGCTATCTTTTTTAATTTGATACTGGGCGGTGATCAAATAAATAGCCATAGCTACTATAGCACCAGCCATAACAACTGCTAACAACTTAAGATACTTATATTTCATAATAGTATTGTAGCAAAATTAGATCATTGCTACTAAGAACGATAATCCTTTTGATTTATTTAATTCGGCCAAGAACAAAGTTGACTATGGCATAAGAGAGTAGGGCTATTACTAAGCCGACTACTGCAAACAATATGGTGTCTTTAGCAGCCTTGGTGTTATCACCTTCGCCGCCAGACAATGCATAGCGTATACCGCCAATAATAATCATAATTACAGAAATTACTCCTATTGCTAACAAAAGGGTGTTGGTAATATTTCTTATTTGGGCTTCTAGGCTAAGCGGTACATTTGAACCCTTGGCACATTCGGCGCCACTTTGAGCGCCACCGGTTATGTCACAGGCCGCATATACCCTAGTAGAGAACAGCAAGCTATAAGCCAAAGCCGAGGTCGTAACTAATGTAAGTTTTTGTTTCATATTATTGTGAGTTGGTTTTTTTTAAGAAAATCGGCCAAGAACAAAGTTGACTATGGCGTAAGAGAGTAGAGCTACTACGATACCAATGATGGCAAATAGAATGGTGTCTTTGGCACCACTAACGGCTTTTTCATTACCATTACTAAGTACATACCGAAAACCACCTACAATTAGCATTATTACAGCCGCAATACCAATTACTAAGAGCATAGTGTTGGTGATAGTTTTTACTTGAGCTTGAAGATCAGAAGAAGTACCGGTAGGCTGAGCAGCTTCGGCTCCTTCGCTGGCTTCGGTTGCAGCTCTGGCTGTTAGAGGCAAAAGGCTGGTAGCCGCGCCACCACTAACTATTACAAATTGTTGGGCATTTTTAAGTTTTGACATTAGTTTCTCCTTATATATATTATACTTTAGCTTATTTATTACGGTTTCGCAATATCGATAAATCTTATTTAAACACCGACCCCAATAAGAAATTTACAATCGCATAAGACAAAATAGCGATGATCAAACCAATTACAGCGCTAGTGATAGTACTTTTGGCTTTTTGAACCTGAGAATCATTACCAGCAGAAGTAGCATACATAATACCGCCAACTATTATAAATAGTACCGATACAATACCCGCGATACTTAGCAATAGATTAGTAACTGTTTGTATTAAAGATCCAAAATCACTGGGACCACCAAGGCTTGATGGCGCGGTGAGAGCGGCGAGTTTGAGATGGGTGAGGATGTTCATTGCTTATATAATACCGTTTATGTTAGTAATTGTTCAACAGCTCAAGAGAAGAATAGTCGATTAATAAGATTGATTATAGCAGTAGTACTAAGAGCCAAGGCCAAACCACCAATAGCATAGGTGATGGTTTTTTTGGCTTTTTCGGTACCGGCCGAGTTACCGGCCGAGGTAATATACTGAATACCACCAACTATTATAAATATAACTGCCAAAGCGCCCACAAAGCCCATTAGTATTTGGGCAGCGTTTTCTAATAATGTTACGACGCCTGCAAAACTTGTAGTATCTACCCCTTGAAATAATGTAACTGCAAGTAATACTTTCATTTTAGTTTATTCCTAATAGGGCAATTATAGCACGAAAAGATATAAGCAAACCAAGACTAATGGCAGCTTGCATTAGACGATTTTTGGCCGATTTCATGGCCTCTGGACTACCGCCTGAGGTTACTATTTGAATAGCACTTACAATTATTACAATAGCTAACACCAAGCCCATCATACCTATTAAAAAATTGGCGATGTCGTTTATTACTGAGTTGAGTGCATTGGGACCTTGCCGATCGCATAGGTTGATACCCCCTGGTAAGTTATCGAGCACACCACATTGTATTTTGTTGGCTGTGGCAGAACCTGTAGTTGTTGTACCAGCTACAGACCCGCCTCCGCCAGTATCTGCAACAGCGCTTGCTGGTAGAGTATTTATTAATATCAACGTAAGTACCAAAGATGTAGAAACGATAATCTTACAGAAGTTATGTCGCAACAATGTAATATAGCTTTTCATAATAACTTCTATTTTACACTACTACGCAGACTTTTATACATCTTTAATAAGTTGTATAGTAATACATAAGTATTATGAAAAAATTCTCCCGTTATCTGCTTTTATCCTTTGTGTCTTTAGCTATTATATTTGTGGCTTTTATAGTGATGGCCAATAGAGCCAAAGCCGCATGTGGTGGCGATACTGCAGATTTTGTTTCTTCTGGTGAGATAGATTGTGGTGATGAGACTTATAAATATGACCCTGTACTAACTTTAAGAAATGGATTTCCGTCTTTTGTAGAACATAAAGGTACTTATATAGTTCTTTGCGAAAACGGCAATGCAATTCTTCGTAACCTTGGCTCGCCAAACGTTTGTCAAACTGGTAGTGGTGACCCATTTAGTTTGGGCCATTATGAAAGAGCTACAGAGCCTTTTACTACCACTAGCGCTGGCAACACCAATAGAGGTACTCCTCCTAATGGGTCTAGCGGTGGACCTTTCTGTTCTATGTTAATACCTAACAATTGTCAGCCGTGGAATGGTAATGACTATGATGATTTTCAGGGTGGTAGAGATAGTACTGGTAAACCTAATTTTTTTAGAGCAGGGCCAACAGAAGCTACGGCTACAATGATCGCTAATGTCAGAACCGTAAGAGACAAGTTAGCGGAATTAGAGACACTCGAACAACAACAAGACTCTTGCGAAGAGAAAGTTAACTCTCCGCTTTCCTTTATTATGTGTCCGGTTATGAATTTTATGACTTCAGCAATTACGACTGTAATAGAGGGTTTACAGACTGCGCTTACAAACCCCGATCTTACTCAAAGCACTCAGCTCGCCGATGCCTTAAGGGCAATGATCAATGTAGCCAATTCTTTTTACATTATTATTTTCTTAGTAATTATTTTTGCTAACTTTATAGCAATACCGGGGTTAGATAACTACACGATCAAAAAGACGTTACCCAAACTTATAGCGGCTATTATACTCACTCAGTTCTCGCTCTTAATATGTCAAACCATTCTTGATTTGGGCAACATATTAGCAGTAACCCTGCCGACTTTACTTCTTAAATCTTTTGGTATAAATGGCACACCTGCGCAAGCGTTTGCCAATGCTGTAACAGGCAACCCTTCTACTACACCCCCTCAGCCTGGAGTAGGCAACCTGGGTGACCTGTTCGAATCAATAGGTCAATTCTTTATGTTAATGATTGTGCTTTTGGCCGGAATTATAGTGGGCATTATTGCATTCTTTTATTTAGTAATGCGATATTTCTTTATTGTATTGCTGGTACTAGCTACACCTTTTGCTTTTGCAGCATGGGTTTTGCCAAATACCGAACAATTTTTCAAAAAATGGTGGAGTATGTTTATTAAATTATCTCTTATGTATTTACTAGTAACTCTACTATTTACAGGCGGGGCAATATTTAGCTTACTCTTACTATCTGGCAATTTTTTTGGGAATAGCGGCGGTACAAACTTCCTATCTTCACTGGTTGGCATTTTTGTACCATTAGTGGTTCTTGCTTTGGTACCAAAAACTCTAAAACTAAGTGGAGACATTATGGCTAAAACAGGTAAGATGGTGGCAGAAACAAGAGCTGGTCAAAAAGCACAAGAAGGCGTCAAGAAAAGCGCACAAGAAGGTAAACTTGCCGAAGCAAAAGGTAAAGCTTATGAAGGCTTTGGTAAATCTGGCGTTGGTCAAAAAGTACTCGGGGGCAAGAGAGCAGCTAAGCTCGAGGCAAAGGGGGCTGGGCTAAAAGACAAGTCTAGTAAACAACTTAAAGAAGACATCGGGTCATTAGGCTTAGACAGACAAATCGAGTTGTCAAAAACAGGCAAAGGAGAGGTTAAGAAAGAAGCTCTCAAAGCTGTACAAGCAAAGCAGAGTGAATTAAACAACAAGAGAGTACTATCGGCACAAGATGCTGTAAACTTGGCCCGAATAGAAGGGAAAACTTCCGATCAAGCACAAGATGAAGTTAATGAAGGTATAATAATGATGGATGCAAACAACAGAGAACAAGATTTACTTAAAAATGGAGCCGACAGAGTGATCGAAGATCAACTCATAGCAAGCGGTGCACATAACCGTATAGAGGCAACATTAACTTCCCAAGGTATGAATGTACAGCAAGCACGAAATGAAGCTATTAACAGAGTAAAACAACAAGCTAGGGCACAAGTTAGAACAAATGCTGAAACAGCAGCAAAAGCTGCGCATACTGAAGTTGAGGTTGGTGATGATTATAAAGTAGTAGGCGATGCCAATAAGGGTTTGCCCGTAGTTAATTCTAGATTCAAAGGTACAACCTTATAAATAATCAATTCATACTTTACTAAACAATTAATTTAACTTAAGCGTTTATACATTTACAAAATAGCTATTTTCTGATATGATTACTCATTAACTCAGTTTTTGGTAGCTTAAATGCTCACCGCAATAATCTAAATGAGTTAGTGACAAATCTATGAAAAGTGCACTACGCTTTCTAACTAAGAAGCAATCTATGGGCGCCGTTTTTTTGGTGACCAGTATTTTGGTACTTTTTTTTAGTATTCTTACGCCGGTATTTAGCGCCGAAGCAGCACCTCAGCCTACTCAATCTAATACCACTACTCAGAGCCAGGCTCAACCTCAGCAAAGTACTACCACTCAACAAAACACCAATTCGCAAGTCAATTCGTCAGGTCAAAACCAAAGCACTCAAAAAGAGCCAGAGGAGCAAAGCTGTGATGACATTGCTGGCCCTCTAGGGTTTATGCTCTGCCCTATATATGACCAAATTACCAAGCTTATTAATTGGCTGGCCGGGCCTAACGACAGTATACTAACCAATCTCTTGAGCGTACCGCCTCTGCAGTTTAATAACGACCAGGGCTTGTTTAAAGCCTATACAAATGTCCTCAACTTTACCAACAGCTTATTTATAATTGTTTTCTTAGTAATGATATTTGCTAATTTTATTGGTGACTTTAGATTCTTAGATAGCTACAACGTTAAGAGCGTATTACCCCGCCTCATTGCAGCAATTATTTTGGCACAATTTGGTTATTTAATAGTCGCCTCGCTAATAGATATAGGTAATATCTTGGGCTACTATGGCCCTAAACTTATAAGCCAAGGTGTACTTGGGCCCAATGTGGCGATACCCAACCTTACTGATGGCACAATTGGTCTACTTTCTATAAGCAAAGACAATATCATTGTTTCGGCTCTCGGTGGAACGATTGTGTTTTTATTGTTACTGCTAATGGCCATTATGGTGGTTGGCGCCCTTCTATTAACCGTTATATATATGGTAGCGCGATATTTAATTCTTATTATCTTAATCTTTGCAGCGCCACTAGCCTTTTTGGCTTGGGTGCTACCAGGTACGCAACCATTTTTCTACAAATGGGGACGCAACTTAATAAAGCTGGTGCTTATGTATCCGCTAGTAATGATACTAATTACAACCGCCGAGATATTGTCTTTTATGCTACTGCACCCTACACTCGACCCATCTGTTTATAGCACCAATAAAATAAATATATTAATTGGTGGACTAATACCTTTTGTGGCCCTGCTAATGATACCTAAATGCCTCAAACTATCGGGCGATATTATGGCCGTTACTGGTGCGGCTGTAGCTGGCTACGCCGTAGGTAAGTCTAAAGAAGGTGGAGTCAAAGCCAAAGAGGGTGCGCAAAATCGTATTGCTGCCAGTGAAAAATATGGCGAAAGTAGGCTTGGTAGGGTAGCGGTAGCTGGCCCGAGTGGACTAAGTAAAAAGTCGGCCAAAGCCACTGCCAAAATGGGTGCGACTCGTAATAGAGCTCAAGAAGTTTATGACAAAGCTGCATCGCTCGGTACTAGCAATGAGCTAAAAAATATGCTTAAGCAAAAATACAAACCAGCTAAAGTATCAGCCCTTACTGCGCTTGCTAAGAGAGGTGATAGAGAGGCGGTCAAAACAGCACTATCTGACCCTAGCTATGGATTTAATAAAGAATTACTTGGCGCTGCAACAACAAAAGATTGGGGTGCCTTTGATGGTATGCCAGATATGCGTAATATTTATGACAGCGACGATAAAAAGAGAGCATGGTTTCAGGCAATGGATGCCAAAACTTTTGGCGGCGCTAGCGGTGCAACCAAGAAAGATTGGCTTGGTAACGAAACTACAAACGCAGCCGGCGTAAAGGTGTTTAATCTTGATGATGCTAAGCTTAATAGATTCACACCATCTCAAATGCGCAACTTATTGAGCGACAGAAGTGTACGTAACTCTATTCCAGAAGATGTGCGTATGGCTATTGCTAGCCACGGTGCTGCTGGAGCAAACCCTATGCAGCAAGCTATATCGAGTAATATCGCAGCCGACGGTAGCTGGCTGTAAACATACTTGTTTTGCTATAATGAATCTGTATGGGTCAATATAAAGTACCACAAGATGTTGAGACCGAAGATAAAATCTTAGGTCCGCTTTCTATAAAGCAATTTATATACGTAATAATCGCTTTGTTGTGGGCTTTTTTAATGTGGCGAATATTTAGCTTTTCTATTCTTATTGCTATTGTCTTTGCTTTTCCGGTTACTGGATTTTTCTTAATGCTTGGCTTTGGGCAACGCGAAGGTGTACCATTTGAAGATTTCGTAGTAGCTTTTATAAGGTTTTTGATTGTGCCTCGCAAAAGAATGTGGATAAAAGATGACAGTAAAGAAGTAGTTGTACAAGATGCTCCCAAAAAAGACCCAACCCACGTCAGCTCCACTAAGAATGTAACACCTGGTCAGTTAAAACAACTGGCTTCGATAATTGATACCCGTGGTAATTTTAAAGACCCGAGTATTTCTTTGCCCGACGAAAATAATCAGGCTGATGTATATGCTTCAAGAATAATTGGCCCGGCTCAAGTAGGAGCCGCCACTCCTGCATCGGGGGCTGGAGTAGTATCGCCACAAGCAACTACCCCCAAAGATGATGTCTTAGACGAAACCAGCGTACATGCTACGCAGGTCAATCAAATGCTTCAAAACGCCGAAGAGGCTGCCCGCAACTCTGCTGTAGCCCAAATGCAAAAAGTAATCGCAAACCCCCAATCTCAAGCCCAACAGCAGCCACAAGTTCCACAACCCAACCCGGCTGCTAATCAAATTGTTAGACAAACCGAAGGTCTAACTGTACAAAGAGTTGCTGCCCATGCCAATCAACAGCTAAATGCCGGCCAGCAGGTACAGTTAAGAAAATCCAATTAGACTTTTAAGAGGCTCTATTAAGAAGTTAAGGCTTTTGCTATAATTATAGATTAAGAACCAAAGTATATGGCACTACCAAACCAAACCCCCAACAACGCACAACAAATAGCATACAATAACTCCACCACACCCCCTAAAGGTAAGCAAAATAAGCAAACCAGTACTCAAGCGCATTTGCAATTTTCGGAGATAAAAGATGGCATAGTAGTAATGCGCGATGGTAGTTTGCGTATGATTATATTGTGTTCGCCAACCAATTTTGACCTCAAAAGTCCGGCCGAAAAAGACGCTATTGAATTTGCTTACCAAGGTTTTTTAAATGGCTTGCACTTTCCTATTCAGATAGTTATTCAGTCTCGCAAGATAGGCTTAGATAGCTATCTGCTTAAACTAGAAAATATACAGAGCAATCAGTCTAATGCCTTACTTGCTAGTTTGATGGAAGATTATATTTATAACATTAGAGGTCTACTCGATGACGTAAATATTATGGAAAAACGTTTTTATGTAGTAGTGCCTTACTATACAAATGCTATATCAAAACAGAATATTTTGACAAAACTTAAAGGCACAACCAATGAAGACGCCGAATCAACTCAAACCACTACCGAGTATGAGCAAAAAAAGCGCGATCTAATGCAAAGAACTAGTTTGGTAGCGCAAGGCTTAGCTCAAATCGGAGTAAGGGCTGCTATATTAAATACTCAAGAGGTGATTGAGCTGTTTTATAACTCCTATAATATTTCTGAGAGCCAAACACAGAGCTTGATTGGAATTGATGCCGTAAGCACGCCAGTGGTCACAAGAGAGGGTGGTAACCCTACGCTTCATCCACCTCAAACTAAAGAACCCGAACCAGATGATTTGTATGCGGCCGCAAATAGAGCGCAGATGCAACAGCAACAGCAAATGCCAGCTCAACCCCAGGGCCAACCAGCAGCACAACCAATACAAAATAATAGTGGAGGTATGAACTAATGGGATTATTTAGCAAAAATAATACTCCAAAACTTACTCCCCAACAGATTGCTTATCAGAATTCACAAAACCAAGCTGAGCAGATATATAGGCAAGGGGTAGTGACCTTACGTGATATTATTGCACCAAGCTCACTCCAAGTAGAATCAAGCTACATTAAACTAGGTAGTCGTTATGCCCGTACTTTATTTGTGTACGCTTATCCACGAAGTTTATTTACTGGTTGGCTCAGCCCTATTATAAATATGGACGAAGTGATTGATATCAGTCTTAATGTAGAGCCGGTAGAGAGTAGAGTGGTACTCGATAACCTTAAGAAAAAAGTAGGTCAACTAGAGGCTAATTACTCAATCAATGCCGAGAAGGGTCGCGTAAGAGACCCTGCTCTCGATGCTGCTATTAGCGATGCCGAGGAGTTGCGTGATAAATTGCAGGTGGGCGAGGACAGGTTCTTTAGGCTTGGATTATACGTAACGGTGTATGGTGACACACTAGAAGACCTAGAAGAAATTGTGAAAAAAATTGAGTCTACATTTGGTACTAGCCTAGTTTATACAAAACCTGCAACTATACAAATGGAGCAAGGGTTTACATCTACACTTCCCCTTGGCAGTGACCTCTTAGGTGTTAAGCGCAACATGGATACTGGTGCTATATCGACAACTTTTCCGTTTACTACTGCCAATCTTAGTAATGAAGAAGGTATTTTGTATGGCATAAATAGACACAATAATGGGTTGGTATTATTTGATAGATTTAGTTTAGAAAATGCCAATATGGTAGTGTTTGCCAAATCTGGTGCAGGAAAGTCTTTTGCAGTTAAGCTAGAAGCTTTGCGGTCACTAATGTTTGGCACCGAAATAATAATAATCGACCCCGAAAACGAGTACCAAAACTTGTGTGAAGCAGTTGGTGGCAGTTTTTTAAAACTGAGCCTTACGTCAAATAGTCATGTAAACCCATTTGATATTCCGGCAGCAATCGACTCTGACGAAGCCGACAATGCCTTAAGAGCCAACATAATTATGCTTCATGGTCTGCTTAGACTAATGATGGGCGATATGAGCCCTGCTGAAGAGTCTGACTTAGATGTAGCCCTAATCAATACTTATGCCCAAAAAGGTATTACCAACGACCCTCTTACTCACAACGCCGAGCCTCCAGTGATGATGGATTTGTATAATACCTTAAACGAAATGGGTGGTAATGGTCCGGCGCTTGCGGCGCGTTTACGACGCTTTACCGAAGGCACATTCTCAGGCATTTTCTCTCAACAAAGCAATGTAAACTTAGATAATCCTTTTATTGTATTTAATATTCGAGATCTTGAGGACGAACTTCGACCAATCGGAATGTATATTGTACTTAATTATATATGGAACAGAGTTAAGGCCGAGAAGAAAAAAAGAATGCTTGTTATTGATGAGGCTTGGCAATTAATGCAGTATCAAGACTCAGCGATGTTTATGTTTTCTATTGCCAAGCGGGCTCGTAAGTATTTCTTAGGCCTCACTACTATTTCTCAAGATGTAGAAGATTTCTTAAACACTCGTCTTGGTCGAGCTATTGTAAACAACTCTAGCTTGCAACTTTTGCTCAAGCAAAACCCCGCGGCCGTAGATATAGTAGCTGATACTTTTAAGCTAACGAGCGAAGAGCGAAAACGGCTTAGTCAATTCCCCGTGGGAGAAGGCTTGTTCTTTGCTGGGCTATCGCACATTATATTGAAAATTTTAGCTAGCCCAACCGAGGAGGAGTTAATCACTACCAACCCGCAAGCTGTATTAGACAACGAAGCCGAGAAGGCTTCTGAGCATGAAGCATTAGATAATCAAGCCCAGTCAACAGTAGAAGCAGCACAATAAAGATTAGCTAATAATTTTTGATATAATAATCATAATAACTATGAAGATTTTTACCTATGGCAAATGATCAACAGCTAAAAGACGTCGATGATTTAGGCACTAGCCCTATAGCTAATAGTGGAGGCGCAAAAAACGCCAATGGCCAAAGTAAGGCCGATAAGCTTAACGCCGGCATAGATGCTGGAGTTGGTGCCATGGGTGGAGCTAGTGGTGGCGCTGGAGGCGGTCTAGGGTCAGCTACTGGCGGGCCGAAGGGTATGCAAGGTATGGGTGGTATGCCAAAAGGTGGTGCACCGGGCGGACAACTTGGCTCAGCGAAAGGTGGGCCAAAAGGCGCCGAAGGTCTAAGCGGCAAACATGGTGGTGCCCAAAGCGCTATGGACAAATACGATAAGTATTCGTCCAAAAAAGATAGTGGAGGTAGTAATGAATCTGAAGCCGATAAATATGCTAAGGCGGCCGGTAAAACTGCCGGTGCGGCAGCCGGTGCATATCTTGGCGGATCAGAAGGTGCACAGGTCGGTGCCAAAGTTGGCGAAGAAGCAACTAAAAATGGCCGGTGGAAATTCGTAGCCGCAGCAATTATTGCACCGACAGTCATTGCAATAGCCATACCAGTTTTTATAATTGCTTATATTATCAATAACCCGTGGGATGCAATTAGGCAAGTTTTGACCGGTGGCCCGGTCCGTACATTTGGACTGGGCGTAGCTAGAGCTTTTGCAAACAATGCTGTAAGAACCGCTGTAGAAGCTCTTACTTACACGGGTGAGGTAGAGTATCATGGGCCAAATACCGCTATAGCTGCCAACCCTGCCACGCCAATTACACCCGGTAGCACACTTGATAAGCTCAGTAAAATAGATTGGAAAAAAGCCCAATATCAAACGCTAGATAATAGCGATTGTGGTTATGAGCTAAAACTTAAGCAGGTAGTTAATGCTCAAGGACAAACTAGATTTGTACCTGACAGTGTAATAAATAAAAGAACTAGAGCAGTAATACCGCTAAACCAACTAAGTTCAAATATCTCAGCAGCATATTGTATCCAAGAGCAATACCCAATTTTTAATCTTATGGCTCGCCAACCTGTAACGCGTGATATTAATGATCAAGCCGACGTGCATCTTAATTATGCTAGCAAAAAAGATACCGAGGAATTGAGAGGTAACTATCAAGAGGTTAATAAATATGTTTACGATAAAACTCTAGATCGCATTACACCCGACAAATCAAAAACAATAGATTTTTCATTGTATGCTGGTCAACTAAGAACTTTGACTAACTCTTACAAACAGGCTGTATTGACGTGGAATGCGCAGAATCCTGATCAACAAATTGAGTTTGATGATAGTAAGGCAAATATAAGCGACGGTATAAATAAGATGTTTGATGATATGTCTGGTGGCAAAAGCCCATATTCTATACAAGTAGGTGATTATTTAAATATTCCAACTAGAGATGGTATACAAAACAGACAAATATCTGAACCTGGGATAGCCTACAGTATGTGTCCTTTCGTAATGGGTTTTTTAAATAGTGGACCTGGGGAACTTGGCGAAAAGGCAGCTCAAAATATGCGTAATGCTGTAGAAAGTAGATTGAATAGTACCGAAAGGGGTTCTATTAAAGTCAATACATTAGCTGACACTCGCAAGGCAGATCAGCTAAGTAATGTAGAAAATAATAATACTATTCGCCAACAAGATAATTGGGCTAGTAGCACCGCTTATCAATTAGATGTCTATGATGAGCTTAGAGGAGTGGGGCAAAACCCCGAAGCCACATCTACTAGAGCATACAATGCCAGTATTACAGATCTCAATAATACTGTAGAAATAAATCTAATAAAAATTGGTTGTACTTTCTTAACTGTCGATAGCGATTCTGCGGCAGTCCAACGTGCGTTTCAAGGTGCAGGCTCAGATATCGTTTTTACCGGTTATAGAATATTAAAAGAAAAAATACTTGCTCAGTCTAATGGTTATTTTAATAACTTAAGCGATTTCGGATTAGAACAAATTATTACAGCATTTGTTAGAACTGGATCTGCTACCGCAGTAAGTGGATTAGAAGAAGGACCTAGTAATTACAATCGTCAAGCTGCAGGCTTTAAACAATTAATGAATGATTACTACCTAAGAATAGGTGGTAGGTTCTTAACCGAAGAAGAAGCCAGGCAAGTAGCAATAGACTCAAACAATATTCGCATAGAAAAAGAGAAACAAGGCGGGATAGCTTATAGATTATTCAGCCCGAATAACACAAGATCAGCCAGAAGTATAATTACTCACAATACAATCACTCCAAAAACTACCGCTACGGCCAGTATTGGTATATTCAAACAGTTATTAGACCCCATAAGATCTCTTGCAAGCATAGATAGTTCTATTAAGTACTATGCAACCGGCACTCGCAATACTGCCTTTGCTGCAAATACCACTAGTGATAAATATCTCAAGATCGACACATCTGGAATACCAGAGCAAGACTTTAATATTGATATGCTTGAGAATGCTCGAATAATAGAAGATCTTAAAGCTAATGGATCGGCAGATCAAAAAAATAAATTTACCAACTATGATGCTTGTTTTAAAGCAAAAGTACCAACTCAAGATTACTTTAGCATTAAAGAAGGAAGTTATGACGTGACTCCAAATGATGGTAATAATAATCCAGTAAAATTTAGGTATTTTGAGTTCTTCCCTGAAAGAAGGATTAAGATTGATGCTAATGGAAACCCATTAGCCGATCAGGGTGATAATGCAGCTAAGGCAGCAGAGTATTTTAAATTCTTTGATTGCAAAGTTATCTTGCAAGATGCAAAAGATTTTAATGATCCTAACTACCAAATACCTATACGGTATCGTATGTATACTTACTACAATACTATTTTGGATCAAATGGATGCCCTAAGTAGCGATGACGACAATCAAAGTATTTATGCAGGAGCTGGTCAAACCGCCGGAGTATCTACCGGCCCTGTCGATGGTGGTGCAGATACTTCGTCAATACCCTGTCCAACCGAACCAGGCATTACCGACGGCCCTATAGAGCAGACCTATGGACCTGGTAGGGTGGCACAAAATAAAATACATATTTGCGATGTGCAGGGAATACAGGTGAATGTTTCTATTGCTTCAAACGTAAACAGATTACTTAACGATATTAAAGCCGCAGGTATAGCAATTGGCGGAAGTTCATTTAGGTCATATGATCGACAAAAACAACTACGTATTGCACACGGTTGCGCTGATGACTCGCTATCTTCAAGTGCTTGTAGTCCGCCAACTGCTCCACCGGGTAGATCGCTACACGAAAAGGGCTTAGCAATTGACTTTACAGACGGAAGTAACACAATCAGATCTGGTAGTGCTCAATTTAATTGGCTAGTAGCTAATGCGGCAAATTATGGATTACAAAACTTACCTTCAGAGCCATGGCACTGGTCGATAAACGGATCGTAATGTAATGATGAAAAAAATATACTATATATTAATAATAATATTGCAACTAGGACTAATACTTATACCTGCTCAAGCAAATGCTTTGAATAAAGAACAACGCTTTGAGATAGAAAGACGTTATTGGTATGACAAAACTGATTGTTCAATACCGACCAATACCACCGGCACCGAAGATTTTTCAGGTAGTAATAATGGCGAAATTGCATTTAATTTTTTAAAGGGTAAGGGCTTAACCAATGAGCAATCAGCCGGTATTGTCGGTAATATGCAGTTAGAGTCAGGTATCGATCCTCGAGCTATAAACTCTATTGGGGCAACCGGTATAATACAATGGCTGGGTGGTCGAAGAGACGCACTATATTCTTTTTCGCAAGCTAACGGCGAAGATCCGCTTACACTACAGGCCCAGCTCAAATATCTATGGCATGAGATGACCGAAACCGCTGAAGCACCAAATTTTAATGCTTTTAAAAACGAAACTGCCAACGATAGTGGCGCCGAAGGCGCAGCTCATGCAGCCCTAGTTTTTGAATCTAAAATAGAAAGATCGGGTGGAGCTGGTCTTCCTCAACGTCAAGAATATGCCAGACAAGCTTTTGCTCTATTCTCAGGAAACTCTGGTAGTACCAATGGTGGTACAGGCGACCCTTGTGATACAGTATCGGTAAATGGTGCAGGAGGCATCGATGTGTTCCCTCAACAAATAACACAATCGCAAGTGAGAGCTGGGGTTGATGGTGCTGTATGGTGTTTTAGCGCCACCACCAATTGCCACCACGACTATAATGCTGCCGATCTACATGCTGTTACAGGCACACCCGTATTGGCTGCCAAGGCTGGCACTGTGGTTGCTACTACCAATACCTCTTGTGGGGTAGGGAGTAGAGTAACAATCAAAGGCGATGACAATCAGTTTATTTACTATTATGCTCATATGGGTATCAATACTATTGCTGTAGCAGAGGGCCAAACAGTAGCCGTTGGTCAAGAAATTGGTAAAGTAGGCACGAGTTGTGATGCTATGGGTACAGCCCCACACACTCATTTTGATATGTTACCGGCAGACAGGTACGATAGAAGACCTAGTTGTAGCGGAAGCAGTTGTAGTAGTTTTCCGTTTGTAGATGTTCAACCTAATTTAAAACAACTATATGACCAACTACCTAATTAACGGAGGAATATGATGAACAGAAGACTACTAACAATTATTGCGATTTTCTTAGGTGGTATTGTATTAATTATCGCTGGATACTTACTATGGCAAAGCTACAGTTCTTCGACCTTTATAATTTCAGCACCCCAGAATGCCAATATATTCGTAAAACAAGATTCAGAAACTTTCAAAGAAATAGGTAAAACAAACGCTACGTATAAGAGTAGAAGTAAAAGTACAGTTTTTTTCGAGGCACGTTTAAATGATCAAGTGTCTCAAAAATCATATAGCCCACAAGGTAATTCTACTACCAATGTAAACCTAGATTTCAAACCACTAGTAAACGCTCAACCTTTTGCAAACGGTGCGCTCACTAATTTATTTATAGAAAATGGTTTTGTATATGGTATTAATGCAAATACCAACTCTCTCACTGCTTCACCTATTCTTCCAAGTACTTCGGTTGCACCCAACGTATTACTATTGCCGTTTCTAAAACAAGCAATATGGAAAAACAGCACTAACTATTATGCTGTGACACTCGGCCGGGGTACACAAGTTATAGAAAATAATAAAATTCTTGATGGAAATTTATTACCTTATAGTAGTATCGCTGTAGGCAAGAGCAACTCTGTGTTGCTAGGTAAAGACGGTTATTACTTTGCAGAGAGTAATAACTTAAATAAAACCAAAAAACTAACTGATCTTAAACCCCAAACCGAACCTCAAGTATTTGCCGACAACACTTATCTTTATACGATTAGCTTAGTATTAAATAAAACCACTAACGAAGATGAAGTACCAACCGGCAAAGAAAGTAATTTTATAATATATGATCAAAACGGCACGCAAAAATTTAATATTACCTTGCCTATAAAAGATCAAATATATAAGATAATTGCATTAGATAGTAATAATGTAATGGCACTTACTAATAATCAGTTATTATTTATTAATCTCAAAGAAAAAAGCATAACTCCGCAAGATTTTTCCTTTGGCCAAGTTAAGGATATGGTTGTTTATAAAAATAAGATTTTGCTTCTTGGTAGTGGCGGTCTATGGGAATATGATAATACTTCAAAACAATACTCTAAAGTTGCAACTTACCCAACAACTCAAGAATATGTGCCTTACTCACTTACAGTACTTAGTGACAATTTATTCTTTTCAGCTAGAGCAACCGCCGAAGCTATAAAAAATAAGACTGGCCCAACTGTGGCTAACAATATTTATAAGGTTAGTTTTTAAGCAATCTTAACTATAACTGTTTTTATTAAGTCACTACTCAAGCTTTCAAGATACTCGTTGACTTTCAGAATTATTTGCTGATTATATAATCTGAGCTCACTTGCCGCCGCAGAGCTTGAAGTTGTTAGGTAAAGTTTATTCGATGACACCTTAACTCGACACCGAACGTTGCTAATATCTTCAATAATAGACGATATATTATCTAGCTTATCCTTTTGGTCGCTATACTTATCGTATTTTTCTAAATTGAATGATTTTTTAATAGAATCTAAACTCATAGTGGTAATTTTATATGTTGAAAATCTAATTTTGTATTAGGTGGCAAATGAGTAGTAGTAATAAAAGTTTGCTCGGCATGTATATTACTAAGTAAGTGTCTTTGTCTGTCTTCATCTAGCTCGCTTAATACATCGTCTAAAAGGAGGGTGGGTTTTTTATTTAGTATATTTTGAATATAGTTAATTTCAGTTAGCTTAAATGCCAAGGTAAGACTTCTAAGCTCACCTCGCGAGGCAATTTCATTTAGGCTGTGGTTCTTAAGTTCAACACTAAAATCGTCTCTATGGGGCCCAAAAGTACTAAAACCAGTTGCTTTGTCGCGTTCTATTGAATTATCTAATTCTTTTATGAAATCGTCTTTATCATTTACTAAAGTTAAGAATTTTAAACTTAAATCCACCTGTTGTTTTGATATGGTTTTATAATTGTTAATAATATTTGGTTTTATAGCATCTATAAAGGCTTTTCTACACTTTACAATATACATAGCCGGTTCAATTAACTGGATATTAAATACAAATAATTGATCATTAAGATTGCCTACCATCTCTTTTTTTGCTCGTCTAAGTAAACTATTTTTTTGAGAAATTATTTGTGCGTATTTTTTTAGGTTTAATAGATAATCTTTGTCGGTTTGAGACAATATACTATCTATATATTCTCGTCTTTTAGCGGGGAGTCCTACTAATATATCTAAGTGATTGGGCTCAAATAATACTACGGGGTATGTGCCGGGTAGGGAGTAGAGGGGTTTTTTAACATTATTTATTTTGAGTTGTTTAGTTCTTGATTTATCACTCTTTACAAATCTAAAATCGATATTTTCTTTATCATGATACCTACTAATTGTAAAAAAGTCGTTGCCATAAGATATTAGATTGCTATCATTAGTCCTAAAAGATTTAGTTAAAGACGAAGTATATATAGCCTCCAATAAGATAGTTTTACCTGACGCGTTCGGGCCAGTTATGACAACTATTTTTTTATCGAAATTAAATTCTGCTAACTTGTAATTTCGAAATTGACGCAAGGTAATTTGCGTAATCATATAATCAACTCTTAAGAGGCATGATTATGTGGAAATTACCATTGTTTTTAGCACTCGATGAAACAACGCAAGGGTCAAGCTTGTCTTTTAGTGATATAACTACCTTATTGCCTTTAATACTATTTATTGCATCTATAAGATAGCGAGCATTAATGTTTATTTGAGTACTATCTCCTTCAATTTCGGCTGGAATATCTGATGTGTTTAAACCAACTTGTGACCCTTCAGAAATAATGCTTATTATATCTTTAGAGGTTTTAATACAAATCGTGTTGGCATTTTCTCTAGAAAACAAGCTAGCAATCTTTAGATTACTTAATAGGTCATTCTTATCAACTGAAATAACTGTAGTGGAATCAGTAGGGATTATTTTACTGTAATCTGGATAGTTACCGTCTATAAGTTGTGAAGTAAGAGTGATATTTTTATTTGAGAAAATAATTTCGGTATCAGTTAAACCAATTTCTAGCTCTGAAATGTCTTCAGATTTTATGATTCGTAATACCTCATTAATAGTTCGAATTGGCACAATTACTTCTAAGCTATCACTTTTTATGCCACTTAGTTTATATTGAGATAGTCTATAACTATCTGTAGCAGCAATAGTTAGGGTAGAGTCAGCTATTTTACACATTACACCAGTTAGAACCGGCCTAGATTCATCAAGACTTGTCGATGAACTTACGTAATCAAAAGCCGAGACAAAGTCCTTACCCGATATTTTGAACGTATGTTGAGGTTTAACTTGAGGAATCTTAGGGAAATCGCTAGCATTAATGCCATTAATTAATGAATTAAGATGTAAGGCATGGATCTCTAAATTATCTTTAGTTTTGATTAGCTGTAATTTACCGCTAGGTAGAGAGTTAACTAAGTCAGAAAACAATCTTGCCGGTACGCTAATACTGCCATTTTTTTCTATCTTGGCGCCAAGCTTGTAGGAAATAGCAATCTCTAAGTTTGTAGCTTGTAACTCCAACATACCGTCAGTAGTTTGCAAGAGTATATTGCCAAGTACTTCTAGGGAATTGTTAGTTTGAATTAAATGACTTACAACCCCTAATCCTTTATTTAAATTTTCTTTTAGTACTGATAGTTTCATGTCTTATTTATCTTATCATATTTATATACTTTTTTAGTTGTAGTAGTAATAGGCTATGTGGATAGTGTGGACCATTTAATAATATGACTATATAAAGCCAAAATATTGATCTCTATATTGGGGAGAGACGATGTATAACTATATTAATAACTAAGTGCATAACTACCAGACTCTTGCACAGCCTACAATCTTTATTTATAAGACTGTGTAATATGGGGATAAATAGAGAAAGTATACACAACCTAATCACATAGTTATACACATACTTATCCACAGAGAGTTAAGATTTTACATAATCTCTTAACTCCTGTAATTCCTTCTGGAAATCAGTATTATTTTTTAAAAGTTTTTCTATTTTTTTAGAACCATACATGATGGTAGTGTGGTCTTTTCCACCTAGGCTTAAAGCAATTTTTGGATAACTCAAGTTAAGATCTTCTCGTAAAATAAACATCACAATTTGACGCGATAAGGCTATATCTTTATCTCTCTTTTTGCCCAATATATCAGCTGGCTCAAGTCGATAAAAACTAGCTGTTTTTTCTATTACTTTTTGAGTAGTTAAGCTAGACTTAACTTCGCCTTGACCATAGAACACATTTTGAGCCACTTCTAAACTCAAATCTGTATTGTGCGCTCGAGAATGAGCTACTAGTTTAGTTAGAGCACCTTCTAGTTCACGAATGTTATTTTTTACGATATTAGCTATATACTCAGCCACTTCTTGATCTAAGTTGTAGCCATAGTTAGAAGCTTTATTTAGTAATATCGCTATTCTGGTTTCTAAGTCTGGCGGTTGAATATCGGCAACCATACCCCATTCAAAACGCGATCGAAGTCGTTCTTCTAAAGTTGGTATCTCTTTGGGTGGTCTGTCAGAGCAGAGAACTATTTGTTTGGAGTTTTGGTGCAAAGCATTAAAAGTATGAAAAAATTCTTCCTGGGTTTTTTCTTTACCAGCAATAAACTGCATATCGTCTACCAATAAAACGTCTACCTCTCGATATTTGCTAGTAAACTCTTCACCACGGCGAATAGCATTTACATAGTCGCTGGTAAATTGTTCACTAGTAATATAGTAAGCACTAAAATCAGGCTGTAATTTAATAATTTCATTTCGAATAGCCCACATTAAGTGAGTTTTTCCTACTCCTGCCGGACCGTACAAAAATAGAGGATTGTATGATTCACCAGGCTTTTCTACAACCAATTGGGCGGCCGAGAAAGCTAGTCGATTCGACGATCCTACTATAAAACTATCGAAGGTATAGTTAGACTGAATATTGGTTTGCTTAGTCGGTTTAATCTCTTCTGAAGTTGACTTAGCGTCTTTAATTACTTCTTCGTTAGTTATTTTGTTATCCGCTTCTGGTTTGGCAAAAATTGTATTCGACTCTTTTTGGGCTGAGGTTTTTTTGGGTTTTTTAACACTGAACTCTAATAAATTTATACTTGGATCAGCTTGTTTTAGGGCTTGCAAGATGTCGTCATAAAACTTTGTTTCGACATAGTTTTTTGTCATAAAGTTAGGGGTATAGATTTCTGCATTAGAGCCATCAACTTTCGCCAACTCTAAAGTCTTCAGCCAAGTATTATAGTTAGCCGGCGAAATTGATAGTTCTAATTGACCAAGTGCAGCTTGCCAAAGCTCCACATTGTTTTTTTGCATTTTCTCACCCCTTCTTTATAACTATAATACGAGTATAAATAGTTTTCCACAACCGAACACAGTACAAAAGTGAGTTCATCTGATAGGCTGTGGATAATTAAGGTGGATAACTTGACTTTTTCGTTCAGAGTTATTAAAATACAATAATCTTATGAGTAAAAAAACCTTTCAACCCAAAAAACGTTACCGTGCAAGAGTTCACGGATTTTTTTCACGTATGTCTTCAAAAGCTGGACGTAAAGTTCTAAAACGTCGCCGATTAAAAGGCCGCACTAGATTGGCTGGCTAATGATAAAACGTGGTTTTCGAATGCGAAAAGCCACTGATTTTTCCAAAACCTATAAATTTGGAAAGAGCTATAATGCTACAGAATTTTATATCAAAAGCCTAAAGACTAATTATTCTAACTCAAAGTTTGCTGTTGTAGTACCCAAAAAAATTACTTCAAAGGCCGTAACTCGAAACACTATTAGGCGTAGAATATATGAGATTATTAGAAATAGTACTAACAACATATCATCTGGCTATACTATAATAATTACTGTAAAGGCCGATATTTCTAACTTAGACCACAAATCTTTACAAGAAAAAATAATCGATGGGTTTAAAAAGTCTGGATTATTAGTTAATGAAAAAAATACTCAATAAAACCATTTTAATATATCAAAAGACTCTTTCGCCTGATCATGGCGTGATGAAGCACCGCTATCCTTATGGCTATTGCCGTCATTACCCCAGTTGTAGTGAATATACTAGACTTGCTATTCTCTATAATGGGTCTTTTAAAGGTGTATTACTAGGTATTAAGCGCCTTGCTACCTGCAATCCATTTGTTCAGCCAAGAGTAGACTTAAGTTATAAAAAGGAAAAATAATGCAAAATATACTAATCACTATTTTTGTTCAGCCAATACTAAATTTGTTGTTTTTAATTTACGGTCTTATACCAGGGCACGACTTTGGTATTGCGGTAATAATTTTGACAGCCATTATTAGATTTGCTCTTTGGCCCCTTACCGCTAAACAACTTCATGGCCAGAAGAAGATGCAAGCCCTTGCTCCAGAGATAGCCAAACTAAAAAAACAGGCCGCTGGCGATAAACAAAAAGAATCTCAACTACTTATGGAGCTTTATAAAGAGAAAGAGATTAGTCCGTTTTCGGCCTGTCTGCCGGCATTATTGCAGTTTCCATTTCTTATAGCTCTTTACTTTGTATTTCAAAAAAGTACTCACGATCCAGCTGCAACAGCTCAACTTCTATATGAACCAATAAAAAATATTCCATATATTCAAAGTCTTATTCAAAACCCTTCAAGCTTTAACCCAACATTATTTGGTGTGGTAAGTATGGTTAAACCAAGTATTGTTCTTGCAATAATTGCCGGTATTACTCAATACATTCAAGTAAAAATGATTGCACCAAAAAAATCCGATACCAAAGACCCTCAGGCTCAAGCTACTCAAATGATGAATTTTGTTTTTCCATTTATCACCGTTTTTATTGCTTGGCGTTTACCAGCCGCCCTACCACTATATTGGACGGTAACAAACTTAATAACTATTTTCCAACAATACATTATTATGCGTGAAGAAGTAGAGGAAATGGAAGAAGTTAAGATTATCAGAAAAGTAACCGCAAAATTACCTAAGCCAAAAACCAAAAAGGGCACCAAAAAGTGAGTCTAACTGCGCAAGATAAATCAATTAAAATTATTGAAGATATCCTCGATAGCATGGGTATTGCTGCAGTCTGTGAAATTAATGAAGAAACTTCTACAGTTGAGATTAACTCTCATGATCACGCCCTACTAATAGGTAAAAAAGGTGAAAATTTGAGAGCTTTACAGTATATCTTTAACACTATTAGGCGCAAACAAGTGCCAGATAGCGAATTTTTAGCCTTAGATGTAGAAGGCTATAAAAAAGAGCGAATAGAAAAAGTTAAACGTATAGCCGAAGAAGCCGCTGCCGAAGTACTTGCCTATGATAGGGTTAAAGAATTACCAGCTATGAATGCGTTTGAGAGACGACAGGTTCATATGGTACTAGCCGACAATCCAGATCTTGTGACTGAAAGCGTGGGCTTAGAACCGCATCGAACTATTGTTATTAAAAAAAGAAAATAAACTACTAATAATTTTTAGTTATGACTAACATAAAAGCCAAGAACACAACTATTTGTGCTATAGCTACACCTGCGGGTATGGGAGCAATTTGTATTGTTCGCTTGTCGGGAACAAAGTCACTTAAGATTGCTCAAAAAGTATGGCAAAGCAATAATAAATCGTTTACTAATTTAAAACCAAGGATGTTTTATTTAGGCTGGATTATAGAAGATAATCGTCGTATCGATCAGGCTATGATTGTATATATGCCGTCACCCAACTCATATACAGGCGAAGATATCGTTGAACTTCATTTGCACGGCTCTATGGCAATTGCCCAAAAAGTAGTTGACTTACTAGTTAAAGGCGGCGCGCAATTAGCAGAGCCAGGAGAGTTTACTAAAAGAGCTTTTTTGTCTGGCAAATTAGACCTAACCCAAGCCGAAGCAGTTGGTGATTTAATTGCTGCCAAAAATAGTAAAGTAGCTAAACTTTCATCGCAACAACTAGCCGGTAAATTAACAAATAAAATAAAAACCATAAAAAAACAGTTATTATCACAATCAGCATACATGGCGGCGGCATTAGATTTTTCTGAAGAAGATATTGCTTTTCAAAATAAATCAGAACAATTAAATAACTTAAAAACAGTTATATCTCAACTCAACAGTATAATATTAAGCGCCAAGAGTTCAACTATTTTGCGCGATGGCTATAGAGTTGCTCTTATCGGACTACCAAATGCCGGTAAAAGCACACTACTAAATGCTTTGGTGGGCTATGATAGATCAATTATTACCGATATTGCTGGAACCACTAGAGATACTCTAACCGAATCGATTAATATTAATGGTCTACAGATAAACATTACCGATACTGCTGGTATTCGTGACACAAGCGATACAGTTGAGAGCATTGGCGTAAAGAGATCATTGAGCGAGATTGAAAACAGCGACCTTATACTCTTGCTAATAGATCCAGATTATCAAAATGACACAATCAAGTATTTAGTTAAATCAAAATTAATTGATCAACTTAATGCTAAAAAATGCTTACTAGTATTTACTAAATCAGACATTAAAAAAGCTAATTTCAAACTATTGCAACCTCTAGATAAATTTATACACCTAGACATCTCTGCCAAGCAAGGTACTAATATTAATAAACTAATAGATTACATATCTAAAAATGCCCAAATAACTGATCAAGAAGAAAACATCACCTTGCTTACAAAGAGACAAATAAT
>CAZEIU010000006.1:0-31049 GCA_964512085.1 uncultured Candidatus Saccharibacteria bacterium | reverse complement strand
GCCTTGGCCGGTGATTCTACTATTAGTAAGTTTTTTGCCATATCTTTAAAATGCTAACGGTTAAGTAATATTAATGCAAGTTTACATGCAATTTGCAACCATAGCAAAAAGCTCAATTGTTTGTCAAATAAAAAAACCGATTTCAATATTGAAATCGGTAGTTGGCTACATAGTACTAATCACGATTAGATTAAATTCCTCATTTAGAGTGTCATACAGCTCTCTGCTAGTAATTGTTACGGTCACGCCTTCGTAAACACTAGAGTGTAATACAATATGTACCCCCTGCCTTAAGAGTGCATAATCTTCAAAAATTAAGTCGTAGAGGCGTTCGTCTTTTAGGCATACATTCAGTAAAATGTTTAGAATATTTACATCACTTCTAATTCTCAATTGGTAAACTTCGGTATCAGACAATCTTACTCGCCAATCTGCAGGAATTCTTACCGAGACATCACGACTGTAGGGCATTACTGTTGCCTCTTTCTTTTGAGGTGCAAATCGAGCTTATTCTACTCTTTTGTATTGTAAAAGTAAATATTACTTACCAAACCTAGTCCAATTACCAGCACCAAGGTTTTTAATTTTACCCGTTATCTCCATAAGGCTAAGTACATGAGCAAGATTTTGTGCATCAAACTCACTATTATCTATCATAGTCTGCATAGTTGTGTGGCCGTTTTCAATTAGTTCTATTACGATAGCTTCTTCTTTGCTAGCCGGGGCAATTTTGTTAACGACAAGTTTGGTGCTTACAAGCTCAAGCTCTGCCAGCACATCTGCCGCACTAGTGATAAGTTTGGCACCAAGTTTGATAAGATTATTCGGACCAGCACTTCGCGGGCTAGTAATGTTACCTGGTAATGCCATTACCAATCTATTCTCTCTTAGTGCAAAATTAGCAGTTATAAGACTACCCGATTGCGCATTGGCCTCAGTAACGATTGTTGCAAGACTCAATCCGGCAATTATTCTGTTGCGAGCCGGAAAATTAAACTTTTGGGTACTAGTACCTACTTCGTATTCACTGATAATAGCGCCTTTTTTATTCACAATTTGCTCTGCCAAGTTTCTATTGCTAGCTGGATAAATTTTATCTAGCGCCGAGCCCAGAACTGCAACTACTTTACCATTAGTATCTAGAGCTGCTTGGTGTGCAATTGAATCTATACCATATGCCAAGCCGCTTACTATGCAAACTCCAGCGCTCGCAAGATCGTAGGCTAGTCTGTAAGTTTGGTCTTTGCCGTAAGTAGAAGGATTGCGACTACCCACAATGGCAATCATAGGTAGGTCTGGAATTTCTCCCCAAATAAAGAGTTTTTTGGGAGGGTTAGAAATTTGTGATAAAAGTTCAGGAAAACTATTGCTTGTTTTAATAATTTCTTGTATATTCATATTCTATCCTTCTTCTGATAAACATAAGTGCTATATTATTCATCTGTAAAAAACTATTGACAAATAAGCACTAGCGTGATACAATACTGACGTTACTTTTGAAATAAAAAAATACTCCCGATTTTTGAAGGGAGTAGTCTGCTAGTCTAAGGCTCATCTAAAACTCACCCTCCTTTTAGATCTTAGCTAGCAGGCTACTCCCTTTCATCACCACGGTCTATATATAATTTTTGAGGCTGATAAATCCCAGATTTACTGGGGGTATGAAAGGGTGTGAAAAGCAGATCTGTTCGATACGCACGGCAGGTCTGCTTTTCATATTAACGAACTTTTTTGCCCATTGCTAGCATGTAGCGGTATAAAATAATTTTTTTAATAAAAATGTTAAATCGCAGATTTAGATTCGTGTTCTACGTCGCCTTGTTCTAAGTATTTTATTATCACATCTACCGAGTCATTTATGACTTTTTCTAAATATTCTTGCTCTGTCTTACTAAACTTTTCTAGTACAAATTTTTCGGCCGGAACTCGCTCTAGGGCCTCGTTTTTTATTCCTAGTCTTATTCTTACAAAATCCTCACCGATATTTTCTATTATATCTTTTAGCCCATTATGGCCGCCGCTGCTGCCACCAACCCGAGTACGAATCTTGCCAAACTCTAAATCTAGATCATCACTTACAACCCAAATATCGTTGTTTTTTAGCTTATAAAAATTTTTAATTTTTTGTACACTATTGCCACTCAAATTTACAAATGTTTGGGGTTTGGCTAAGGCTATAGTTTGATTGCCAAACATCGTTACTAGCATCTCGGCTTTTAGCTTGGGTTGCCCAGCGAAATGCACTCCCCAGCGTTCTGCCAAAGAATCTAAAACCATAAAACCTAAGTTGTGGCGTGTTTTACTGTACTCTTGGCCAGTATTGCCTATGCCTACTATAAGAATCATTTCTTTTTATACCTGTCTCTATTACCTTCTTTGTACTTACTTTTATACTCTATTGTAACGGGTACGCCACTAAGATCATACTGCTCGCGCAGTTGGTTCTCTAAAAATCTTGTATAGCTCCAGTGCATATATTCAGGATGTGTGGCAAAAATTGTAAATACTGGAGGTTCTGATCCAGTTTGGGTAATGTAGTTTACCTTCGGCTTTTTGGTTTTAATGGCGCTTGGTGGGTTTTTGGCATTGGCATCTTCTAAAAAACGATTTAATTTGGGAGTACTTAAGCTAAAAGCCATACGGCTTTTTACGCCCATTATTAGTTCTAAAAGTTGATCTAGGTTTTGGCGTGTTTTGGCGCTGGTAAAAATAACCGGTGCCCACCATACAAACTGCAATCTTTTTTTAAGAGTAGCGGTGTATTGAGCCATGGTATGATCGTCTTTTTCTATTTGATCCCATTTGGTCACTACTATTATTACTCCTTTTTGGGCCTCTTTGGCTAAACCGAGCAGATGAAGATCTTGAGAAGTAGCTGGTTCGTTGGCGTCAATGAGCATCAAACATACATCTGCGTTATCAATTGCTTTTTGTGTTCTGACCTTAGAATAAAACTCGATATTCTCACTCTTAGCAATTTTACCTGGTCGCCTCAAGCCGGCAGTATCTACAAAATTAAAATTAGTTTTTTTATAGTTTAGGGCATACTCATTGGTGTCGCGAGTGGTACCACCTACTCCCGACTCTATGGCTAAATACTGACCCGCTAAGGCATTTAAAAGACTAGATTTACCTACATTGACTCTGCCAACAATTGCTACGTTTATAGCATTAGTTGGTGCTTTTTTGACTATTTTTTGAGGTAACTCTTTTTTAATCTTTTCTATAAGCTCTACTACGCCATCTCCATGAATCGCAGAAATAAGCGAAATGTCGTCAAAGCCAAGCTTACGAAAACTATTAATTTCTTGTAAGTTTTTGCGATCATCTGCTTTGTTGGTAGCCACAAAAGTCGGTTTTTGGTGTTTTCTTACAATTTTTGCTAATTCTATATCGTCTCCCGTAGGAGCAACGCTTCCGTCAATAACAAAAATAATTACATCAGCTAGCTCAAGCGTGCTGTTGAGCTGAGCCATAGAAGCCTTAGCTATCTCTGATTTGTCTTTGGTGTGGCCTGCAGTATCGACTACCAAAAACTTTCCATATCTTGGACTAGAAGGCTTTCTGTTAACGTCTCTTGTAGTGTGAGCAATTTCAGAAATAACCGCATGTGCCGAATGAGTGATTCGGTTAAACAAAGTAGACTTACCACTATTGGCAAGACCCACAAGAGCTACAACCGGTAAATTATTGACATTTTGCATATACTATTTCCAAATATAATTATTGAAGGTATATTCTACCATATTTTTGGATTCTGCGAAACGGTCAGGGCTGTCTAGAATGACTGTAATAATTTCGTGGCCATTCTGTTGAGCTAATAATATTAAACTCTGTCCAGCATTGGTAGTAAAACCAGTCTTTATTCCGTAGACATATGGCAGAGTTAAATCTTGATTGGTGGTTGTTATACGATATGGCTTGTTGGCTAAATTATAGATTGTAGTCGCAGAGGTATTGATAGTCTTTCTAAATCTTTGGTTGTGCAAAAGTATAGTTGAAAGCTTCAAAAGATCACTAGCCGAACTAACGTGCCCAGTCTCGTCTAAGCCACTTGGATTTGTAAACTTAGATTCTTCTAACCCCCACTGATTGGTATAAGAGTTCATCTTACCAGTGAAGTTATTGATTGACCCAGAATCCCAAATAGCCAAAGCATTAGCTACGTCGTTGGCTGAGTAAATTAACAGAGCCTGCATAAGCTCTGAGAGTTTGAATTTTTCACCAGGACTAATATTTAGTTTTTGATCGTCACTCGATAAGGGCGGTAAATTATCGGGCACTATTACCGTTTCGTCTGGAGAATGATTTTGCATTATTACTAAAGCTGTCATTAGTTTTGTAAGTGATGCCATCGGTACGGCCTGCTGGCTATTTTTTTGATACAAAATCTTTGCACTACCAACATCAAATATTATTGCCGATTTGGCTTGAGCGTCATAGTTTGAAGCTCCATTTTTTAATTCTGGCGCTACCTTATATTCTGTATTTTGAAAAACTATTTTAGATTGACTATTCAATGAGCCAGAATTTAATAAATGTTTTTGCAAGGCCGGGATTTGGCTGTTGAAGCTTACTAGCGCAATACTCAGTAGTAATGTTAAATATGCAATCAAAATAGCTCCTTTAAATCTGATTGGTTTATAAATTCATATTTTTTAGGCTGCAAGCTGCCTAGCTTAATGTTGCCGATTTGTAGCCTTTGCAGATAATAAACTTTTAAGCCCAGTTGCTCAAAAGTTCGTCGAATCTGTCTATTACGGCCTTCATTTAGCGTTAATCTCAACGTTTGAGTATCAATTAATTTAATATGAGTAAAATGACTAACGCCGTCTTTTAACTTCACGCCTTTTTCTAATTCTTTCAACTTAACATCTGATATTGGTTGATTGATTTTAACTAAGTATATTTTACTTTTGTTATTACTTGGATGCGAAAGTTTTTGAATTAACTGCCCATTGCTGCTTAGTATCATTAAGCCACAGCTTTGTTGATCTAGACGCCCGGCAATCTTAAGCTTGCTAAAACTTTTCGGTAAAAAATCAAAAATAGTCTTATAATTGCCTTGAGCTACATGTGAACTTACATACCCCTCTGGTTTATTTAGCTTGATAGTTATGTCATTTTTTTTAGCATCGCCACTCTTGCCTTGTAGCTTAATACTGTCGCTTGGCAAAACTAATTGCCCGACTATGGCTATTTTTCCATTAACTTCAACCAGACCTAGATTAATTTGTTCATCGGCTTTACGGCGAGAGTCGGCCAAGCCGAGCTCTACTAGTCTACGATTAAGTCTTGTGTTGTTTGAATTTGTTTTCATAAATCTAACTTCGGCAGTTTAGAGAGATTCGTAATACCAGCAAGCTGTAAGAAACGCTTGGTTGTGTTGTATTTGGTATAGACTATACCTTTGTGCTTAGTCTTACTTTCTACAATAAGCTCTTTCTCTAAGAGGTACCTAATACTTTGTTCGCTATTAATGCCACGTATTTGCTCTATCTCGAGTGCATCTATAGGTTGCTTATAGGCAATAATAGTGAGTACTTCCATTGCTGCAGAGCCAATACTCTCCTTGCCAGTATTGGTATTGTTAAATTTTTTTGGAATACAATCAGAATCGACAGCCAGCATAATAGACTGATTATCGTTGATTATTTTTACGCCACTATCTTTATAAAAAATATCGAGCTTACCAATTAGATTATTAAGTTCTGATACTTTGACATCTAAAATGTCGCAGAGACTATTGGTTTCTATGCCTTCGGGACTGAGTTGTAAAATGGCATGAAGATTTTTTTCTTTTAGATTCATTTTAGTTAAACTCTACGGTTATTTTGTTCTGGCGGTAGTCAATATTGGCTTTGTTGGATCTAACAAATTCAAGTATTAGTAAAAATAGAGTTACTGACTCGGTTCGATTATTTGAGATGGTATTAATATTATCTAAGCTAATGGATTTTAAACTTACAAGTTTAGAGGCAAGTTTAGATTTGAGCTCGCGGTCATAACGTCTTTTTAGTCGATAAGATTTGCTAGGATTAATATTTGAATCTTGTTTTAAATTTTGAAAAATTTGCTTCATTTTGATCAATTTAATTTTATATAGCGGACGGTCTACGGCTTGTAATTTAAAACTCGGTCTTTGGAGTAATTGATTGTTGCTCGAGATAGCTTTGGCTGCCTTTTGGAATTTGGCTAGAGTTAAAAGCTGACTAGTAATATCTTCTTCATCTTCTATAGGTCTATCTACTTCGGTGCTTGGCAATAAGGCCCGAGATTTTACTAGAATTAATCGCGCTGCTATATCTAAAAAAATGTTTGCGTTATATTGGTCTAAGCTGGCCGATCTAACATATTCTAAATAGTCTTCAGTGACTTTTGCTAAGCTTACGTCACAAATATCTAATTTGTGTTTTTCAATCAGCTCTAATAACAAACCTAGTGGACCACGAAAGTTTTCTAAGTTCACATGATAGCTGTTTTCTGACATTTTTAGTCTTTCTTATTTACAGATATATTGAGTTCTTTCAGGTGTTTGTCATCTAAATGACTTGGGCTCTCTAACATTAAATCTCTCATGTCGCCGGTTTTGGCAAATGCAATCACTTCTCTAATAGAAGATTCGTTTTGTAAGATCATAAGTAGTCGGTCTAAACCAGGGGCTAGGCCTCCGTGTGGCGGTGTGCCATATTCAAATGCTGACAGAAATTGTCCAAACCTATCTTCTATTTGCTGCTCACTCAAACCAAATCGTTTAAGCACCCTTCTTTGCAATTGGGGGTCGTGTATACGCATGCTTCCGCTGCTTAGTTCGTAACCATTTAATACTAAATCATAACTAAGAGCTCGAATTTTTAATAAATCATCCTCGCTACCGTCTAACAAATGAATATCGTCGGGGTGTGGTTGGGCAAATGGGTTGTGAGCATAGGTTATATGCCCTTCGGGAGTTTTCTCAAACAGTGGAAAATCAGTTATCCAAGCAAAAGCGAGTTCGTTTTGGTCAGACTTGTCGTTACGCAAATCTGGTTTGTCAGTTTTGTATTTATCCATAGCCTCATTGTATGTAAGCCTAGTAAATTGTTTTGGTAATTTTTTTTGAGGAGCTATTTCAGACACAACTTGTTTAAACATTTCTTCGCTAAATTCTAAGATATCTTCTTGCGAGACAAAGCTCATCTCTAGATCTAATTGGGTGAATTCTGGCTGTCGATCATTGCGTAAGTCTTCGTCTCTAAAACAACGGGCTATTTGATAATATTTTTCAAAACCACCAATCATAAGTAGTTGCTTAAATTGTTGAGGTGCTTGAGGTAAAGCATAAAATTTTCCAGAATTGATTCTAGACGGAACCACAAAGTCACGTGAACCTTCTGGCGAAGACTTAGTTAGAATTGGAGTTTCTATTTCAACAAACCCATTACTATTTAGGTAGTTTCTGAATGCAGCAATTAGCTTAGCACGACAGCGAATATTTTCTTGCATATCAACTCTTCTTAAATCTAGGTATCTGTATTTCATCCGCACTTCTTCACCAATTGACTTTTTTGACTCGGTAATTTCAAATGGCGTAGTTTTTGATCGCGATAGTATTTTTATAGATTCTATCTCAAATTCTACACTACCTGTGGGGTGATCAATATTGACCATATTATCGGGTCTTTTTTTGACAGATCCAACAAGTTCTACTACGAACTCAGTTCTAATTTCAGCTACAATCTTGTTGTATCCTTCTTTGTCTTTACTATTAAAATACACCGCTTGTACTATACCGCTAGCATCTCTTATCTCAAAAAACGCTAATTTACCATGATCTCGACGAACATGTACCCAGCCAGAAATAAGTAACTTTTCACCTATAAGTTGAGGTGTATTTGAAATAGGAGTTCTTTTTAACATACCTATATTATATCTGATAAAAAGACTATAAAAAAGCTAATCTATAAACTTATTGTGGTGGTGTAGTAACAGAAGGATTAGGATTGGTTGCTGGAGGTTGGTTAGCTGTATTATTATCAGGCATTTGGGGTTGCGGTGGCGCCTGAGTAGGAGCTGCTGGCTGTGATGAAGGTTGTTGTGGAGTAGCTGTTTTGTCTGTAGGAGTGCTTGGGGTAACTGCTGATGCATTAGCAGTCGAATCGATCTTTGCTGGTGAGTTGAGTACTTCGGCAATCGTAGACACTACGTCCTCTAAAATTACTTGTGATTTTACAAGAAATTTGTCCACACCCAATTTCTCACCTCTCTCACGATCATTCTCTCCAGATAAGGCGGTCATCATTATTACTCTAGTGTGCGCAATCTCTGGTGTTGTGCGAATAATGTCTAGTACGTCAAATCCAGAAATCTTAGGCATCATCACGTCTAATAATATTAAATCTGGTTTTTCTTGTACGGCGATCGCCAGGGCTTCTTCTCCGTTTGAAGCTACTGCTATTTCATAGCCCTCGGCTTCTAGACGTGCAGCATACACATCTCGCAAGTTGATATCATCTTCTACTAATAATAATTTGGCCATTTCGTTCCCTCTTTAACTTAAGCATTATTATAGCATAAATATTAATATTTCTCTTTATAACCAGGAAACCAGTCTTGATGGATTTTATCTTTTGACACCTTAAGCTTAGTAGTTAGCATTTCGGCAATTGCATCTACCATTGGTTCGGGCCCCGAAACATAAGTATCTCTTTGAGTGTAGTCCACTAAATAATTTTTGATAACTTTGTCATCTATATAACCAACTGGCCCACTCCAGCCTTTAGGGGTTTGCCCAGATATTACTTGTATCAACTTAAAGTTGGGCATCGCCTCTTGGCATTTCTTAATTAAGTCTGCACATGGATTTTGGTTTAATTCTTGAAGACCATGAATAAGAGTAATGTCTCTGCTAAGGTCTTTAGTGTCTAATAAAAATTGGAGTTGAGAAATGAATGGAGTTACGCCAATACCTCCAGCGATCCAAGTGATTTTTGCGGTTTTGTTTGGCAATACAAACTCTCCCATTGGCCCCTTAGCAGCAATTGCATCTCCAGATTTTAAATGAAACAAGTCGTCTTTAAATTCTGAATGCTTACTAACTAACCTAGTGGTGATGATAATGTCTTTTTGGGTTGGTGAAGAACTCATAGTAAACCATCGGGTATTACCTCTTTCGTCAGCGCGAGCATCTGGTATAAGAGTTTCTAAGTATTGACCGGCAGAATACTTAAAACCAGTTGGTTTAATAAAATGTAACTGCCAAATATCCGAACAAATATTATTTTTTGAAATAAATTTTAGTTTCATTTGTTATAATTATGACGCAATGAAAACTTTTAAGCAAAAAGACAAAGTACCAATCACGGCTATTCAGGGTTTTTTAGGATCTGGCAAAACAACTCTGCTAAATTATATTTTAAAAAACAATAATAACCTTAATATCGGTGTAGTGGTAAATGACTTTGGCGATATTAATATCGACTCCAAATTAGTAAAAAGCAAATCAGACAAAAAACTGGAACTCAGTAGCGGATGTATTTGTTGTAGTTTGCAGACACTTGATCTTCAAGAAGCTTTGCAGCAATTGGTATATGAAGGGTCAAATATCGATTATATTATTATTGAAGCCAGTGGCTTGGCAGAACCTCGAGATTTAGCTACGACTTTGCGTCACACCCTTGCACAAAGGGTTGTATTAGATAGTATTGTGACCGTTATAGATGCTAATAATATTGAAAAAAACTCCGATCAACATACGCTTGCACGCGATCAAATAATATTTTCGGATTTTATCGTGATTAATAAGATAGATTTGGTTAAGTCTGACAAATTAAAAGATATTAATAAAATGATTTTAGCCTTTAACCCAAAAGCCAGAATCTTTGAGACAAAAAATGCCGAGCTAGATGTAAGATTATTGCTTGGTCAAAATATATCTAAAAACGACATAAGCTTAAGTGAAGATCATAATCACAATCATTTGCATGAACAGTATGAGTCTTTTAGTTGGCAATCAGACAAAGCTTTAGACCCGATGTTGTTTCAGCAATTTGCTAATCGCTGCATTGGTAATAATATCTATCGCGCTAAAGGGATTATTAATTTTGGTTTAAAAGGTGGTAATCGTAAATATATCTATCAACTCGTAGGTGTAAGATCGGAAATTTACTGGCAAAACTGGCATAAAGATAAAGCCGAAACTAATCTGGTGTTCATTGGTAAAGAAATTGATAAGAAATTTTTAGAAAAGCAATTAATTGAATGTATTGATAAACAACCATCAAAACCTCTGCCTGAAGGAATAGAACTAAAACTTCCTGCCCAAATAGATTAGCGTGACCTAGGTTTCTTAGAGAACAAAATTGTAGTAATAAGAAATACACCGCCAGCAATTAAGAAGCCTATTAAGACTATTGGTGAGCTATTAGAGCCATTTAATACCACTGTGTTATACATGTCGGCAGCAGATGCAAATATGTATAAAATTGCAATCGATAATAGTCTAACTTTGGCTCTCAACTCCTGCTGTAGCGCCGATTGGTGAGCCAATATTAAGCCGGCAATAAAAACAATACTTAGTGAAAGTGCATGAATATATACGGCCAATGGTGCAAAAGAATAGTAGGTTTGGCCAATACTAGAACTAAAATTATTATTAATAATAAACATAACTTGAGCAAAATAACCTATTACTCCAATTAATACTAGAGGCCAAACAAAATATCTAAGTTTATATTTTTTTAGGCCAGTAAGATACCAAATAAGAAATATCTGCCAAATAGCTACAGCATCAAGTGCCATTCTCCCCAAAACTACAAAAAACTTTAATACCTCGGGGTTGTTAGTAAAAACAAACGGTACTGAATATAAGAATAAACCTACTGAGGCCAAAAAGCCCGAAATAGCAAAGTGACGACTAAGAACTGAGTGAAATTTATTATAATTTTGGGTCGAACGAACCCCCACTACAAAGGTAGCAATAGCAGCAATAAAATATGCAACTGATGTAGTAGGTATAGTTTGCATTACTTTCTTTTAAATATTCTAGCCGAAAACAATATAACTACAAAACCAAACAAACCTACAATATAACTCGTTATAATGATTGGCGACTGATTGGGGTTGCCCGACAATAATACATTTAATGCCCCTCCAACACCACACAATATAAATAAAACAGATATCCCAAGTAGTGCCACTTTGGCTCTTGCATTTGGTTGTTGATTAATTCTAAAAAGCATCAGTATTCCTACCATCAATGAACCTGCAAGAAGTATGGTCTGACAAATATCAGAAAGAAATGGCAAACTGTAGTTGAAGGTATTGTCTACTAAACTTACGCCATTTTTAATATACCCATAAGAGTTAGAAATAAATCCAACCATCGCAATTATTGCTACCGGAACTAAAACATATTTTTCGGTTACTTTGTTTTTTAGTGCCAAATAATAAATAATTTTTGCTTGCAAAAAGAACAACAAGAATAAGAAAAAGTCACCGATAATATTACAAACTAATAGTATGGTGAGATTATTAGTAAATAAAAACGGAACTGACCACATAAAAAACGCAATGGCTGCACTAAAACCAGTATAGGCAAAAAGTTTTGAAAGTGGATTGTGAAGTTTTAAATAATTCTGCCAAGCTCGTATTCCAAAAAATGCAAAAATCGGAAACCCTATTAGCCATGGCACAACATTGCTTGGAAGTGTATAAAACATATTAAAAACTATTATATATCATAAGCACAATAAATTAAATCTTATGCAAATATCTTAAAAGTCATAAAAAATGTTTTATAATAGTACTAATGCTTAACCCCCGTTTTAAATATGCAACAAGATAATAGCTTCAAGTCGAGATTTTATGAGTACAGCCCTATTTTTATTTCGATGGTATTGCTGGCAATCGCAGTAGTTTTTGATTATACCTTTACCAACAATTTAAATCACCGGCTTGGCTCACTATTTTATCTTGTAATTGGTCTAACGGTGGTACTAATTACCCTGCCACTGTTTAAATTTTATATTTATTTCAACCAGCGTTATTTAATTATTATCCTTCATTATCTGGCTATAACTATCTTCTTGGTATATTTTGCACCAATTGATGGCGCTTACTATTTTTTATTGTTTTTCTATATAACTGTGAGCATGTATTGGTATGGCTGGAAGGGTTACTTTGCCGGATTGGCTTTGGCAATTTTTATCTCAATTGTGGCAGTAACTATTCAGTATAATCCCCCAACCGCAATGATGTATTATCATATCGGATCTCATTTTGCCATCCTATTAATTAGCAGTCTTTATATTGCCCTATTAATGCTTAGAAAGCCCATTACTGCCGATGCAAGGTTTTTGCGCAACTCGGCCTCTTTTGAGCATGATCGGTTAGTTTCGCTTATCAATAGTATGGCTGATGCTGTAATAGCGACTGACGAAAAAGGTATAATCACTCTTTATAATGGCGCGGCGTTAGGCCTTCTTAATACCAATGTAGAGATCGATGAGCACAAATTAAGTGAGTTTATTGAGCTTAAAGACGACAGTAACGAACCTGTAGATATTATTAAACTAGCCAAAAAAGACAACCGAATGATCACTAGAGATGACTTGCATTTTACCTCCAATGAAAAATCTGACGTTTATGTATCGCTCAATTTATCGCAAGTTCGTTCGGCTCCAGGCCGACAGTCAGAAGAAGGTTATATAATAGTCTTGAGAGATATCACCAAACAAAAGAATCTCGATGAGGAACGCAATGAATTTATTTCGGTGGCTTCGCACGAATTACGTACACCCATTGCTACCGCAGAAGCTAATATTGCAGTGGCAATGAGGCCAAAGTCGGGCGAATTGCCTACAGAAACCAAAAAACAGTTAGAGCAAGCGCACAACAATATCATATTTCTTGCCGATCTTGTGAACGACTTGACCACTCTAGACAGAGCCGAGCACGGCGAATTAAGCATTAGTGTGAAACTACTAGATCCAAATAAGCTCATTACCGAAATTGCTCAAAACTATCAAGATCAAGCTAAGCAGGCTGGCTTAGCATTGCAAGCTAGTGTATCAGATGAAGTCAACTCTCTTCTATCTAGTGAACTTTATATAAAAGAAATAATTCAAAACTTCATTTCAAATGCAATAAAATATACCAAACAAGGTATTATTGTTGTGCGGGCCAAAGAAGGCAAAGACGGAAGCGTAATTTTTAGTGTATCTGATACAGGCATAGGAATATCGGTTACCGATAAGAACAAAATATTTTCTAAATTTTACCGTAGTGAAGACTATCGAACACGTGCTACGCGCGGTACAGGATTGGGTTTGTACATTACTCTAAAACTGGCCAAACGAATTAATGGTAAAATTTGGTTTGAAAGCCAACTCAATAAAGGTTCTACCTTTTATTTGGAGGTGCCACCGGTTGGGGCTCTTAGCCAAGACCAAAAACAAGTTGCTAAAGAAGAAATAAAAGACTTTGCTAGTTCAGTCTAACTATTTCTGTGTATCCACAAAATATTGACAGTTTTATAAAAACAATATATAATTCTTGATGTTTAAAACTTTCAATTAAATTGTTTTTGCAATAAATAAACTTATAAATTAAGACGAATTAATTGAGAGCTTTGCTCTCCGGCAGCAGTGGCCGACTCAACTGCACCACCTTGACATGAAAGGATTATGATGGCTTTTCGAGACGATTTAAGGGAAGGCTTCTTAGCTATTAAGCATGTTGCTGTTGGATGGGATGATTTGCTTACCCAGGCTATGTTTGGGTTGGTTACCAGAGAACATATTGTTTGGTTCTCAGAGCCAGGTCGTGCTAAGTCAATGACTGCACGGCTAATTTTTCAACTGTTTCCTGATGCCCATACTTTTAGTAAGCAAATTACTCGCGACACTATGCCCGATGATCTAATTGGTAGCGAGATACCTCAGGAGTACATGAATACCGGACGTCAAGTCTTCAATCTTGACGGCGGAATCTGTGATGTTGAATTTGCTTTTCTTGATGAGTTTTTTGATGGTGGTGACCCGCTTGTACGTGCACTTCATACAGTGCTCAATGAGCGGCGATTTGAAACAAAGGATCAGCCACCAGTTATAGTGCCTTTGCATACTGCGATTATGACTACCAACTTTCATCGCGATACTGCTGCTACGGCGGCGGTACTGGATAGAATTATGTGCAAGGGATATGTACCGCGAGTTGATGGCTTGGTGGATAGCACCAGAATGTATACCACCTATCTTAATACGAGCGGTAGTCACCTGACTCTACCTCGACTTAGCTACGCCGATCTCAAAGAATTTGCTGACACTATTGATGCACCTGACGGTGTACGCGTACCGCCCGCTATCAAGCTTATGCATGCCTATCTGATTCAAAATTATATTGCTCGTCGCATTTCAGAAGCACAAGCCAATGCTGACCCTAACAATCCGGCTGAATTGATTCTCCCTAACGAAGTAACACCTCGTTCTGAGGCCAAGTTGCATGACTTTTCACGTGCCTGCGCTCTATTGAATGGCCGTACAGAAGTTCAATTTAGTGATCTCACTGCTCTACGCTATGGCCTAGTAACCATTGGTGACGGATCAAGCGATGACCGAATTTGGGCAGAAGTTTGTGAAGAGATGCTGCCTAAGCGTAAGCGTGATGAAGACCGTTTACAAGATCTGGCTGCGATTGCCGAGGCTTTAGCCGACATCAAGTCTCACCAAGACGGTAATACTGACTTGCAAATTACTATCGGTGGAAAGCTTTGGTATGGTACTGCGCTAGATCTAAAAACTCTAATCGATAAGGTCGTCGACAGAGGTCCGGCTTCACCTGCGATTGCCGATATTACTGCTCGACTCAAGACCGAACTAGACGAGATTAATGCCGATGATGACAAAGTGGTACGATTTTCTCTAGAAGGCTGATAAAAATGAATGAATCCTCCACTTTGTGGCAAAAGATTATTGATTGGTGGGCAGGTAACCAGCAATCAAGATTAGATAATGATAGTCAGCAAATTGTATCTCAAGGTTTAAATGAGCTACCAGATGATATAGAATCGGCTTCGTATTTAGTGTTAGATGAAGCAAATTATCCGCTAGACACCCACTTTACCTATGATGACGCTTTTCAACAGTGGCAAGAGCTAACTGATAGTCAAGGCACTATTGTCGAGCTCGAGTCTCTTGAAGACATTACGCCCCATGGTTTGTGGGACAAGCTTCTTAAGTCGATCGGCATCAGAAAGAAGTCTAAGTACTACATTGATAAAAATGACGAGGAAGATAAAGAAGGTAGATATCTTACTAGAAAACAAATTGCTGAAATCAAGGGCGCTATGAAAAGCGCTAATCCAAACTTTAGTATTGGTACTGATCCAAGTGTAGTTATGCATTTTATTGAAATTCTCAATAGTTCACGATTGCCTGTAGTGGATGCGGCCAAGAAGATTCAAGACAAAGCTCAAAAGTATATTGAGGTTAAGAAGAAGCGTCATTTGGTAAGGAAAGTTAAGCAAAAAGTCGTTGAACAAGTAAAAACTACCACTACAAAAACTCGCCTAGTTAAAAGTCCAGTTCCTGCCGATGATTTTGAAACACGACGTTATCGACGGGTTCGCGACTTACGTTCTCTAGCCAGGCCACTCGATTGGGCTATGCCGAGAGATGTTCTGGCGCGAAAGATGTCGAGGCGCGAACTACCAGTTTTGCAACACCTTGCTGAGGATGAGTTCCCAGAAACTGTCACTAACACTATAGAAAAAGAAGTAATTGTTGACGAACCCTATACCGAAGAATACACCGAACAGGTCGCAATCGATCAAGAACCCGACGGTCAATTGTTATTTATTGTTACCGATGTATCAGGAAGTATGATGGATAAACCTATAAATGCGGCTGCGGCAGTAGCAGCAACTGTGGTTGGAGCAAATCTAGACAATAAATCTCAGTATTTCTTTATGCCCTTTGCCTCTACGACAGGTAGTATTACTTTTGCCAAAGACCTTAAAGCTAAAAAGCAGCTTATTAGAAAACTTATTGAACTAGAAGATAGTAGTTTGGGCGGCGGTACGAATATTCTAGAGGCACTAAGAGTAGCGGCAAGTGAAGTTCGCAAAATTGCCACTAAGGATACTAAGCCAGAGATTCTTTTAATTACTGATGGCGGAGACTTTTTTACCGAGCAAGATATTTATGACATTATTGGCAGTGATATACAATTACATACCGTATGCGTAGGCTCTAGTAATCCCTCATTAGCTAGTCACAGTAGCACCTATACCGATATTGAGATACCATTCTATGGTGATGAACAAATTAGCGTTGTAAATAGATGATATAGTACAACTATATTTCACAACATCCGCTTAGAAGACTTTGAAACCACAGGTTTCATAACTTTCTAAGCGGTTTTTATTACCAATTCGTATAAAACTAGCCTATCTACTATAGACAGCAATTATCGAGATGCGTTATTATAAACTTAAGTTTTGTTTTTGAGATAGTACTATGTTTTCAAGCTTTTAATCACATAATAGCTTGACAATTTTGGGGGAAAGTTCGTATTATGTTCGTAAGAGTAATTTTAGTGTGCGAATAGTTAAATATAATTTGACTATGCAATTGTTTATGTATATAGTGTATTAAGCATTAGCGCAAACACTATATGTAGAATAATAAAAGGAGGGTGTGTTGAGTATATCTAGTATTAAAAAAAGAAATGGCCAAGTTGTTGATTTTGAGCCAGACCGAATTATTGTTGCTATTCAAAAAGCAAGCGACTCTGTAGATAATGAAATTCCTGTCTCTGAAATACCTCAGTTGGTCGACAATATTATTTCGGTTTTGGAGGCCCAGCTAGATGATACTGTACCAGAAGTTGAACTTATTCAAGATATGGTCGAAAAAGAATTAATGCGAGCTGATTATTATAAAACGGCTCGGAGCTACATACTCTATAGAGAGCGCCATAAAAGTTTAAGAGAGGTTGAGGCCAACCGCTCTGCTGAAAAACTCGAACACAGCGAACTAAAAGTTAGTTTGCCAGACGGCGGTATTGAATATTTTAGTTATACTAAACTAGTAAAGAATTTGGTTGAAGCCGCCGAGGGCGTAGAAGACTCAATTGACATTGACGATTTGGCCCAAATAGCCAAAAGTAATTTATACGACGGAATTACTCTTGAAGAACTCCAAGAGGCTCTAATTATGGCTGCAAAATCATGTATAGAAAAAGATCATGCATATTCTACAGTAGCGGCTCGTTTGCTACGCAAAAAAATATACCGAGAAGTTCTGGGTACCGATAAAGACGACAAGTTAGCCGAGGCTTACAAAAAAACATTTGTTGATTATGTAAAAAATACTGTTAAAGAAAAACGCCTCGACAAGAGATTGCTAGATTTTGACTTAGAAAAGCTAGCAACTTATTTACAACCCGAAAGAGATAGCCTATTTGATTACATGGGTCTTGATATGTTGCACGACAGGTATTTTATACAAAATGAGGGTCGAGGCACTAGGCTAGAAACTCCACAGATATTCTGGATGCGAATAGCTATGGGGCTTACTGTGTTAGAGAAAAAAGCTGACAAAGAAATGTGGACCAAGAAATTTTATGATGTGCTCTCTACCTTGCGCTATGTGCCATCAACCCCTACTCTTTTTCACTCTGGCACAACCTTTGCCCAATTAAGTTCATGCTTCTTAAATACCGTCGAAGATGACCTTAAACATATCTTCAAAGTCTATCTAGATACCGCACTGATGAGTAAATTCTCTGGTGGTATCGCGACAGATTGGAGTAATATTCGAGCAACTGGTTCGCTTATTAAGACTGTCAATATACCCTCTCAAGGCGTAATACCCTTTCTAAAAATAGCTAACGACACAACTGTGGCAATTAGTCGATCGGGCAAAAGAAAAGGCGCTACCTGTGTATATTTAGAAACATGGCATCTCGATATTGAGGACTTTTTAGAACTTCGCAAAAATACTGGAGACGAACGGCGTCGCACCCACGATATGAACACAGCCAATTGGATCCCCGATTTATTTATGAAACGTGTTCAGGCTGGTGAACAATGGACTCTTTTCTCGCCCGAAGAGACACCAGAGCTACATAATACTTATGGTCAAGAATTTGAGAAGATTTATGAAGAATACGAATCAAAAGCCGACAAAGGCGAACTCAGCCAATTCAAAAGGATTCCGGCTATACAATTATGGCGCAAAATGCTTACGATGTTGTTTGAAACTGGCAACCCATGGATTAACTTTAAAGATGCCTGTAATGTTCGCTCGCCACAAGATCACGCCGGAGTTATACACAACTCAAACCTTTGTACCGAAATAACTCTTAATAACTCTGCCGAAGAAACAGCTGTTTGTAACTTAGGTTCGGTAAACCTCGCTAGGCATATCAACAAAGGTAAACTAGACCGTGAACTTATTGAAGAAACTGTAACAATTGGCATGCGAATACTTGATAATGTAATTGATATTAATTACTACACCACCAAAGAATGTGAAGTGTCTAATATGCGCCATCGACCGGTTGGCCTGGGCATAATGGGATTCCAGGATGCACTTTACCTTCTAGATATTGCTTTTGATAGCGAGAAAGCCGTACAGTTTGGCGATGAAAGCATGGAGCTTATTAGTTACTATGCAATTCTAGGTTCGAGCATGTTGGCCAAAGAACGCGGTGCATACAAATCCTACAAAGGTTCAAAATGGGACCGTGGTATATTCCCTGTCGACACCCTCGATTTACTAGAGAAAGAACGTGGCTTAAAAATAGATGTTAAACGTAAAGGCAAATTAGACTGGAAGGATGTACGACAACATGTCAAAAAATATGGCATGCGTAACAGCAATACTATGGCTATCGCACCTACCGCATCGATATCTAATATATCTGGCTGTTATCCTTGCATCGAACCAATCTACAAAAACTTATATGTTAAATCGAATATGAGTGGCGATTTTACGGTAATAAACTCTTATCTTATTGAAGATTTGAAGAAGATTGATTTATGGACCGAAGAAATAATGCAAAAAATAAAATTTTATGATGGATCTATCCAAAAAATATCTGAGATTCCTATTGAGATTAGAGAAAAATATAAAGAAGTATTCGAAGTCGGGCCAGAGTGGCTAATAAAAATTGCCGCCCATCGCGGCAAATGGATTGACCAAAGTCAAAGCCTTAATATATTTGTTGCCGGTGTATCAGGTAAACGGCTATCAGACATCTATACCTACGCGTGGCAAATGGGTCTAAAAACAACTTATTACTTGCGTTCTCTGGCGGCCTCTCAAGTCGAAAAATCAACAGTTGATACTGCCGAATACGGCTCTACCCACAAGCGTGAGTTTGCTACTGTAGCCGAAAACGCACCCACATCTAACCAAAATCAATAAAAAGTAAATTAGCTACAAGGAGTGTTTATGAGCATAAAAATGAGTTCTAAAAGACCAGATATTAATAAGCGAAGAATAATCAACGGTGAAGATGCCGATGTAGTTCAGCTTCATCCCATGAAACATACCTTTGCTTGGGATGCCTACTTGGCCGGTAATGCTAATCACTGGCTACCTACCGAAATAGCTATGCAAGACGATATCGAACTATGGAAATCCAACAACCTTACCGAAGACGAGAGATTAGCCTTTAAGACAGCTCTAGGGTTCTTTACTACAGCCGATTCGATTGCTGCTAATAATATTGTATTGGCACTATATGAACACATTAGCTCTCCAGAGTGTCGTATGTATTTATTACGTCAAGCCTATGAAGAAGCGATACACACCCATGCTTATCAATATATTGTCGAAAGTTTGGGCCTTGATGGCGGTGAAATATTTAATATGTATCGCGAGAATGCAGCTCACTTCTCTAAAGCAAAGTTTATACTTACATTTAACGAAGGTATATTTGATCCCAAATTTAAAACCGGTACATTCAAAAACGATCAAAAATTCTTAGAAAACTTGTGTGTCTTCTCCCTTATTTTAGAAGGTATCTTCTTCTACTCGAGCTTTGCGGTGATATTTGGTTTTCAGCGCCAAAATAAACTTGTAGGTAGTGCCGAACAAATTCAATACATTATGCGCGACGAATCTCAGCACCTCAACTTTGGTATCAATATGATCAATGCGATTAAAGATGAACAACCAGAGTTATGGACAGACGAGTTTAAAAAACATATTGTAGACTTGGTAAAACAAGCTACTAAGCTCGAGTATGAGTATGCACAACAAGTGTTTCCTCGTGGGATATTTGGAATGAACGCCGAAGGATTTAAACAATACATTGAGTATATTGCAGATCGTCGCTTGAGTGCTGTAGGTCTACCAAAACAATTTAATGTCAAAAATCCATTTCCTTGGATGAGTGAAGCAGTAGATCTTACTAAAGAGAAGAACTTTTTCGAAACTCGTGTTACTGAGTACCAAACCGGTGGTACACTCGACTGGAGCTGATCTAACTTAATCTATTATTTTATAGCAAGGTCAAGACGCTTGAGAGTTTCTTCTTTGCCCAGTACAAGCATGATATCAAACAAGCCTGGTGCTTGAGTGCGACCAGTGAGCGCAATTCTAAGTGCATAAAATAGTTGACCAGTTTTAATGCTTAACTTATCGACTAAGGCACGCATAGCTACTTCTAAAGCGTCATGAGTAAACTCGCACGACTGTATTGTGTCTGTAACTGCTCCGAGCCACTTTTTAATATCTATTATGTCATCTTTGGCAGTAAGTAGGTTTTGGTCAATTTCTGGCTTCTCAAAAAATATCTCCATAACATACTTCGCCTCAGAAAGTGTTTTGATTCTTTCTTTATCAATAGAAAGAACCTTGCCTAGATAACTTAAGTCTGCATACCACTCTGACGGCAAGAAATCCCTTAGCTTTTCTATAAGAAGGTTATTGTCCATTGACCGCAAATACTCACCGTTCATCCAATTTAAGCGCTCAATATCAAATCTAGCAGGGCTTTTTTGGATTCTGTTTAAATCAAATTTGTTTATAAGTTCTTCAATACTAAATATTTCTTGTTGGGATCCATCATTCCACCCTAGTAAGGCTAAAAAGTTTAGAACCGCTTCTGGTAGGTAGCCTTTTTGTTTGTAATCTAACACATTAACATCACCATCTCGCTTGCTCATTTTCTTTTTGCCGTCTGGGCCTAATATTGCCGGTAAATGAGCCCACTTTGGTCTCTCAAACCCCAATAAGTCATAGAGCAAGGCGTGCTTGGCAGTAGTTGATATGAATTCATCTCCCCTAATAACATGGCTTATATCCATAAGATGGTCATCGACCACATTAGCGAAGTTATATGTTGGATAGCCATCGGCTTTTATAATAACAAAATCATCTAGTAAATCATTTGATGTTATCGATTTCCCACGAATTTCATCTACCCATTCAGTTACTCCGCTACCTATTTTTAATCTAATAGGTAGATTGTCAGTGTTAGAAGTGGTTTTAGATGGCTCCATTGCTTGCTTATATATAAACGGTTTTTTTGCTAAAATAGCCTCTTCTTTAAGGCTGGCAAAGGCTTCTGGAGTGATTGACGAATAGTAGGCCAATCCTTTTTCAACCAATTGTTGCGCGTATTTTTTATAATGTGGCAATCTTTGTGACTGTACATACGGCCCGTGTTTACCGGGTTTATCCTCAAACCAAACACCCTCATCAGGGTGAATACCAAGCCAATCCAAGCTTTGTACTATTTGCTCTACACCACCTTCTACAAACCTTTCTCTATCAGTGTCTTCTAGTCTCAGCACAAAAGTGCCTTTATTTGCTTTGGCAAATAAGTACGTAAAGAGCGCCGTACGTACACCTCCAATGTGGAGCATACCTGTGGGGCTAGGGGCAAATCGAGTTCTTACAGGTCTATTCATAGCTAAATTATAGCGCAAAACTGGGCTTTATAGCTAATTTATCATTGCTTGAGGGTCAATCTCAACAAATTCTCCACTAGCGAGCTGACTATAAAATGTCGCTTTGCTTGTAGTCTCTGTTGGGTCGTAGATATATTCAATACGCTCAGCGCTACCCCTGTGATGATAGTGAGTTTTTTTATCTATAATTCTAGGCGTTGTAATTCTTTTTACTTGGTAAGTTTTGCCGTCCTTATCAAACTCTAAAGTCTCAGTTGTTTTATTGTATTTGGAGTTCTCTTCTAGAGCAGTAATGTTTTTATCAAACTTGAGCTGAGGATACTTTTCCTCTAACAGGCTAACTAAGTCGTCCCAAGCTTTGTCGTTCATAAGCTGGTAGCCATTTTTACTATTTGATCTTGTGTAAGACCATGGTTTGTTCCTTCAATACGATACCAGGTGCCATGATTAATCCAGCTTGCTTGATTACCCTTATATAAATAAATAGTTAGGCCTTGAGCCTGAAGAGCGGTATAAGTATCGGTTTTAGAATTGAGATAATTCTCGGCCATAGCTTGAGAGTCCCAGTCGGTTTTAACTTGATTTATGGCCACTGCGCGTTTACCATCCGCAGAAGTTAATTTGTAACCAATTGCTCCAGGAGAGGTTTGTACATTTCCGGATATCTTCCAACCATTAGGAAGATTGGTGGGCATTGAGACACTAATGCCGGCTTTTGATCCGGCGACTTTTAAGGCAAGGTTTGGATAGTTAATTTGCCACACATAAACACCCAAAAGAGCTATTCCGGCCAAACTTAGTCCGACACTTGCAACTTTACCGCCTATTGCTTTTCGTTTGGTCTTTTTTTGAGCTTTACTAGGAACATCAATAGAAGTAATCATTTGATCTTGAGTGTTGTTTGTTGCTTGCAATTGCACCGGATTTGGCATGGTTCTGGATTTCGGCAAAACAACTGGTGGATTCTCGGCATCGTTATTATCTAAGCTAGAATCTCGTTTTAAATTATTATCGAATGAACTACTTTGTGCTGTAGTTGGCAAAGATATGTCGTTTATTGGCTTTTTGGGAGTATCTGTTTTTATTGAATTAAAGGGATTTTTTACGGAGTAGTCTAAATGGTTATCTTGTGAGGCAAGCTCATCAAGTTGTTCATCTGAGAATACACTATTATCTTTAATATCTAATGATTTTAACTCATTGTTGTTTCTGCGATTATTAATGCCATCGATCGTGGATTGATTTGCATTAATTTGCGAAGGATTGGTTTGATGATAGGTTTGCAGATTGTTGTCGCGGCTTAAAGCTGCTGTATTGGTAGCTTCAAGACTATCGTTGGTGCTAGCTACTGTATTAATAGCCGTACTTACCGAATTCGATGCAACAACAGGCTGCGATATAGACAAGTCGTTAGGTTTATTAACATTATTTTGCACCGACTTAGAAGTAGGTTGTGATTGGTAGGCTTGCGAAGGTAAGTTTGAGTTAACGCCGGTTGACTGATGAGTATTTAGTGAGGTGGCTTGGTTGTTTACGGCTAGACTATTGGTTGGATTTTGAGCTGATATTTCTGGTTGATTATTCTGATAGTTGTTATAAGAAACTACGTTATTTTTTGGGTTGATTGCAGCCGAAGATGGCGAGGTAATTATGGCGTTACTACTATTACTTGGATTCGTTAGATTGGGTGTTGAGCTAGGAACTGCAGATTGGTTTGTCGCAATTTGTGCAGTGTTTTGAGTTGAGGACAGTGTTTGCAATGCAGCAATTTGCTGTGGATTGCCCTGAAGCGTTCCACAATTGGCACAGAAGTCTTTGCCGGCTATATTAATTTGATTGGTGGAGTTACAATTGTCGCACTGCATATAATATTCTTGTGCTTACAATTATAGTATATTTAACCTTAAGCGTAAATGTTTTATCTCAGTGTTTTTGACTGCCTATAAACCAAATAAATGTATTTTATTATCGACAGCTGTCTAATAATTCTTTTGGGCTGAATCATTAATCGCCACAACCATTCAAGGCCTAAATTTTGAACATTCTTTGGTGCTCTTTTGATACTCCCGCCTATTTGGTCGTAATTAAAGCTTCCTCCTTCACCTATCGCAACCTTAGCAATGTTTTTTGATAAGTTTCTCGCAATAAAATCTTCTTGCTTAGGGAACCCCATTGCTACAAATAATAAATCTAGCTGTGCTTCTTTCATCTGGGAGATAATTTTATCTTCTTGATTGGGCTTATAATATCCACTCCAACAATGTAAGTTTGTTAGATTAGGGTATTTGCTCAATATATTATTTTTTATGTCATCTGGAGATTGTTCGCCGCCAATAATACCAACTGTCAGGTTATTTTTGTCTGCCAAATCTAGCAGTTTCAAAGTTTGGTTTAATCCGGCCATTTTTTCTGGCAAAATTTGCGATCTCCATTTCATATTTTGTAGCCAAAATACAAGACTTCTTATGAGCTTAAAAAGTTTTCTTTTCGGTTCGCCATATAAATAGCTCGCCGCCCATTGCACCGAAACTCCATCGGCCAGCACTAAGTAGGCGTCATTGAGTTGTTTGGAAATCTGTTGATTATTCGCGGCTCTTACTAAAAATTCAGAATACGGCTTCACTACATAGGCGCTCTTTGCATTAGACTTTATTAGGCCGATTATTTTGTTGTTAGCCTCATCTATAGTAAGACTGTCGAAGTTTACTCCCAATATGTCAATCTTTTTACTCATTCTTTTCCTCTAGTAGTTTAGTAATAGCTTTTGCAAAACATCTTTTAAAATTTTCGTTTGAATATTTTTTTGAAGCCTTTATTAGGTCTTGTTTTGAGAAAGAGATTTTATCGAATCTTTTTATTGCGCTTTCTAAGTCTTTGGTTAACAACTCTTTGTATAGTATTCCCGTCTTATTTTGTGCGATGGTTTCTTTAAGTCCTCCCTTGTCAGGCCCAATAACCGGTGTACCGGCAGCCAATGCTTCAATTGGAGCAATACCAAAATCTTCGACCGAACAAAATACAAATGCCTTTGCTTTACTAAGCAGTTCGGCCTTATTCTTATTGCTTACTCTGCCCAAGAAAGTTATATTAGCATCCGAGCTAGTTAAAGATTGAAGCCTTGATCTGTCTGGCCCATCGCCTACAATAACCAACTTACGCTTGTTTTTATTAAAAACTTTAATAGCTAACTCAATATTTTTATATCTTGATAGAACCGACACAATTATAAAGTAATCGTCTTTCTTATTAGTTATACTCGTGTTTTTAAACCATGATAGATCTACAGGAGGATAAACTATATCACTATCTCTATGGTAATACTTTTTGATGCGCATCTGTATGTATTTACTAATTGCGATAAAATTATCTACCCCCTTTGTGCTGTAATAGTCCCATAAACGAATTTTAGAGACGGATTTGGTAATAAAAAACTTTGATATAGGGCCAACCTTAAACGGACCGAGTTTTTGTGTAGTAAGATATTGGGGCCAACTATCCCAAATCATTCTTGCTGGGCTGAAGCAATAACATATATGCACAGTGTGTTCTGGTGTTTTTATATTTTTTACCCATGCACTCGATACAGATATAACCAAGTCATAACCTTCAAAGTTTAATTTATCTACAGATTTTTTAATAAACGGCAATAGCAAGTATGGTCGCTTCTTCATAAAACTCGGAAAATGTTGAAGTCGACTGGTTACCACTTGTCTTTCGCCAATCTTACTAGCAAATTTTGCTTTATTATAAATTAGACAAAACAAGTCCGCATCTGGGTAAATGGATAGTATCTCAAAGAGCGTATCTTCTCCACCGCCACTTTTTTGATTAAGCCAGTCGTAAGCAATTGCTATTTTCATGTCTTAACACCGCCTTTCTGTAGGCCAAGCAGCCCAAACAAGATAATAGAAAGTGTGCTATCGGCAAGGCTATGCAAAAAAAGTCCAGTCACAAGTACTCCTATTAAGGATCCGAACAACATTAATGAAAATACTGCATTGAATGAGTGAGCATTGGTTTGTGTATACAGTCTGGCTAGTATCAAAACAAAAAATAATAAATAGCCTATTAAGCCAATTATCCCTACTTCGATAGCTATCTGTAGATACCAATTTTCTGTGATGATTGGATTTTTCGAATAGTAACTAGCGGGTCCTGCGGTTCCCAAGCCTTTACCAATTGGGTACTCAATAGAAGTCTTAATTCCATCTTTTATAGATTTTACCCTTATAGAATCAGATCCGCCTAAGACTCCGTTATTACAATCGCCATGCAATACTTTTACCGTAATAGGCTGAAAACGAGACTTACAAAAACTTCCTGTACTGACAAAAATTAATCCGCCTCCTATAAGCAACATAATTACCATCACTACTGCTATCTGTATTTTTTTTGGCAACGTTAGACATATCGTAACAATTGTAGCGACGATTGCTCCTAGCCAAGCACTTCTCGAATAGGTCATAAACAACGGAATCATAAAAAATATTACCCCCAACCACCATTGCCACTGTCTTTTCTTAAGAGCCAAGCTCAGGCACATTATTAGCGGAATAATTAAGTATGCACCTAATTGGTTTGGTCCACCTAGTGTAGAAAAAACTCTCTGCATTGTATTATTGGTAGTCTCTACAAATTGGCCAGAAATAATCGAATTAGCGCCATAGCCAATTTTGTTGAGCAATTCTGGCTTAAAAAGTATGGGCTGTAAGATTCCTAATATAGCCACAATAGATGCTGGTATTAATATTGCCCACTTAATGAAATGAAAGTGAAAATATTGAGAGAACATTTGTGTAGCCAAAAATAATGCCAACACTACTATATTTGTTTTAATACCAGCAGCTAAACTAATTTTATCTGTTCCGGCGACTAGACTGATTAAAACCGAAAAAACTATTAATAACCCTACTAATACGTTTGTTATGTCGAGTTTAATAATTGAACGATCTTTAATATAAGCAACCAAACATAGTATTGCAATTATTGCGATTACAAATTCTTTCCAAAGCTGTAAATATGGTTTGTAGGCAAAGAAATTACCCGCAATCGTTACTATAGCGGCATGAAACGGCATAGCTATAAGTACTATCGCAAATAAAGCAGCGCTAGCTCTTAAAAATGATTGTTTATGCAAGCTAGTATGATTCATACATCACCGATTGGATATTACTGAACGCATGTAATCGTCGAGGTTTTCAAGAGCCACGCCGGTACCTTTAATAACACAAAGCATAGGCTCCTCGGCAACATAACTCGGCACACCGGTAACTTTGGTCATTAATTTATCTATGTTTCTAAGCAAACTTCCGCCACCGGTCATAATCATACCTCTATCAATAATGTCAGATGATAGTTCTGGTGGCGTCTGTTCTAAAACTGCCTTAACTGCCAGAATAATGTCATCGAGTCTCTCGCTTATAGCTTCTGTAACGTCTGTAGAGTTTAATTCGATAGTTTTGGGTAGTCCTGCTACCACGTCGCGCCCTCGAATTTGCATTTTTAGAGGTTTATCGAGTGGCATAGCCGAACCAATTTCTTTTTTTATGTCTTCAGCAGTTTGACTACCGATAACTAGGCCGTACTTTTTTCTAATAAAATCTGAGATTGCATTGTCAATTTTTCCACCAGCAATACGAACGCTATGTTGAGCAACTATTCCACCTAAGCTTATGATGGCAACTTCTGTAGTACCTTCGCCAATATCTACAATTAAGTTTCCTGCTGGCGCGGCAATAGGCACATTAGCCCCAATAGCTGCGGCAACCGGAGATCTTACGATATATACTCTTTTGGCTCCCGCACTCATGGCAGCATCAATTACCGCTCTCCTTTCGGTAGAAGTTATTCCGGTTGGTACGCTGATCATTAGTTCTGGTCTTCTAAGTCTTATCTTGCCGGCAACTTTATTTATTAAGTATTTTAATAAAGCCTGGGTAATGCGATAATCGGCAATCACCCCGTTCTTATAAGGTCTGGAGGCAGTAATAATATCAGGAGTCCGTCCGAGCATCTCTTTGGCCTCGCTACCAATAGCAACGATACGATTGTCGTCAACGCTTACGGCAACTACTGACGGTTCATTTGCGACTATTCCTTTTTTGGGTAAATATACACGAGTGTTTGCGGTGCCTAAGTCTATGGCGATTCTTTTAGAAAGCATAAAGATATTTTAACAAATCACTGGCCCTAACACCAGATACTTAACAGTAAACTAAAATAGGCGTATAATTACATATTAGATAACATTATGAGAAAATTACCTCCTGCCGCTCGTCAATGGGTTATATCAACTACTGCAATACTTTTTATATTAGTAGGCACCTTATTACTGGTGGCCTTTGCTCAAGGCTACAGTTTTGATTCTAAAACTAAGACTATCAAGGCCAATGGGCTAGTTTTGATTGATTCTTCTCCAGCAGGCGCAAACGTTCTTATTAATAGTAAACTTACCACCAAAAAAACTCCTTTTCGGTACACTAATGCTCCTGAAGGCGAAATAACTGTCGGTCTTCAAAAACCTGAATATCGTGAATGGCAAGCCCGACAAAAAGTTTATCCTAGACAAGTGACCTTTTTAGATTACAGCATACTAATTCCTAATATATTAAGTCAGAACCCTGCAACTCAAGACAAACCATATTCTAGTGTCTATCAATCTCTAGATCACAGCAAGACATTGGCAGTCAGCAAAGATTCGCTTCAGCTTTACAATGTTACAGACTTTAATCAGCCCAAAATAATATATCAGCCCTCTAATGCTGTTACTGATCCAAGCAAAAAAGTTATAAAGATAGAATTTGGTGCTATTAGTAATGATGGTAGCAAAGCGGTAATAAAACAACGGCTCGCTAACAACACCACCGAAACGGTCGTCGTAAATACCAGCGGTTCATCTGTCGATAATCTAACCCAAGAGTTTGGCTTTGACTTTAATAATATTTGGTTTAATCAGCGTGACACTAACGAGCTATTTTGGCTTGATTCGACTAATTTAAAGAAAATAAAAATTAACTCAAAGAGCATTTCATCAAATCTTATTTCTGAGGTTTTAGATGCAAGTGTAGAAAAAGATCGATTACTAATTATTAAGCCAAGTGCTGAAAATAGCATGGTGGCTTTGTATAGCTATGACTTGTCTGGTCTATCAGAAAAACAAATTAAAAATTTAGATTATGATGCTCAAGGCTACGAAATGAGTTTTGTTTCCTCACGATATAACGAAAACATAGTAGTAAAACAAAATAGTAATGGCGCTACTCAACTAATTGTCAATCCATACGGCCCAGATAAAACCACAAAGAAACTTGGTGATAGTATAGCTAGTTTTGTAGTGAGCCCCAATCAAAGATTTATTGTTTTAAATCAAGACAACAAGTTAAGAACACTAGATTTGGAGTTCGATCAAGAATACGACTACAAAACTCCTCTTTCTGGCTTAACAAACTGGCTGTGGTACGATAATTTTCATCTTGTTTTACATCAAAATAATCAAATAAGAATCGTCGATTATGATGGACAAAATAATTACTTATTAACTCCAACCCCAGATGTTGTGGGTTTTTCTATTAACACCAACGATAAGGCAGTACTACCTCTTAATACTGATGGTAATATGTTTAAGCTCTGGCTTACTAAAAAGTAGTGGGCATCTTTAGGTTCTTTTTATAGCTAACTTCAGGCAGGTGGTTTGAGCTTGGTGTATTAGCAGGTTGCGACTCAGAACTACTAGGTGTTTGATTACCAAATATTTTACTTATTAAGCTAGAGAAAAAGCTTTGAATCTGTTCTAATAAATTGGGTGCTGCGCTTGGCAAAACAGTGTTTTGATTTTGAATAGCTGTTGGTTGCGACTGTGTTGCAGTTTGGCTTGGTGCTGTTGGTTGAGGAGAAATTTGTTTGGCCTTTACTACAAACCTCTTCCATGACGTTCCAGGTGGCGTACAAGTTATTAAGGTCGAGTAAGGTGTAGATGTTTGGTTCAGCACCGACAAATCGGTTGGAGCAACTACAGAAGTGGTCTCAACTTGGTAAGCATATTTACGTGATTGATAGTGAATTTCGTAGGTATCACCAGGAACAAGTTTTTCTAGCAAGACAAAAACAAATTTATAGTTACCTTTCTCCCAGACGTCATTGCTTGAATGTCCAAAAAATACCGCGTTACCTATATCGCCAGGGTTTGCAGTTCCATAGTAATGCACGACTCCATCTTGTAGTGCTCTTAGCACGTCTTTTTCATTGGTTGTGTCTATAAACACCAACGGTGCATTAACATTTATTTTAGGAATAATAATAACATTTTCTGGACCTACTACTTCGGCAGTGTTAGCTGGAACAGAAGCTGTGTTAGTTGGTTGAGTACTATTATTGACTGGTGCAGGTTTTTTAGCAAAAAGATATAAAGCCTGACTATATATTAGTTGAGAGTTAAATAATAATAAAAAGACTACAAAACTTATTACCGCGAATCTAATAGTTGCAAAATGTTTGTGTTTGCGTATTTTTGTTAATTTTTTCTGAGCTTTCTGTTTTTTATCATCATTATGGCTGGTGGGAACTGATTGTTTGGAGTTGTTAGTGTTGGTTTCGACATCTTGCAAAGTCTTGGTTAAAGGTGTGTCATTATTTGTAACAACAGGCTTTTGAGGTGTGCCACTTTGTTGATTAATATTAGCGCGCGGATTGATAAATTTAGGTATACTTTTGGGGTCAAATTGCTGGCCAGGAACAACTGAATGGTCGTTGCTCTCATTGCTCTCGGGTATATCAAAAATGGGGTTTTTATCATTCATAAGTTGGTTTTTTGCTTCTCATTTATTATAATACAAAACTAGCCATAACACTTCTTTTATATAATGGCTAATGTGCCGCTGTGGTGGAACTGGTAGACACGCACGACTCAAAATCGTGTGCTTTTATCGGCATGTCGGTTCGAGTCCGACCAGCGGCACCATATTTTATATTAATCTTTTTAATATTTTAAAGTTGAACTTATCGTTTTTTAGGCTATTTTTATAGATTTTGGCAGCGGCCGCTGAAAGTTGTATAAACTTTTTGGCCTCAGCGTTGACGTCAGACATAAGACAGATTAGGATAGCAACAAATCGTAGATCATATATTTTATCTTTCTCTCTAGTAC